>NZ_JBHWWZ010000032.1:0-58379 GCF_042730275.1 Rhodococcus sp. NPDC060086 | reverse complement strand
GGATCGGTTCGGATCCTGCGCCCCACAGTGGTGAAACCGGTGTGCCGGTTGGCTTACAGCAGCGGGCCGCCTGCAGCGATCGCCGACAGCTGCGCGAACTCGTCGGCCTTGAGCGACGCGCCGCCCACGAGGCCACCGTCGACGTCGGTCTGAGCGATGAGCTCGCCGACGTTCTTGGCGTTGACGGAACCGCCGTAGAGGACGCGGACGGATGCCGCGATCTCGGGCGAGGAGAGCTCGGCGAGGGTGGCACGCACTGCGGCGCACACCTCCTGGGCGTCGGCAGCCGAAGCGACCTTGCCCGTGCCGATGGCCCAGACCGGCTCGTACGCGACCACGATCTTGGCGATGTCGTCGGCGGACAGGCCGGCGAGCGAGCCCTTCAACTGCTCGACGTTGTACGCGACGTGGTTACCGGCCTCGCGGATGTCGAGGCCTTCACCGATGCACACGATCGGCGTGATGCCGTGCGTGAGCGCGGCCTTCGCCTTGTCGCGGACGATCGTGTCGGTCTCGCCGTGCAGCGTGCGCCGCTCGGAGTGACCGACGACCACGTAGGTGCAGCCGAGCTTGGCGAGCATCGCACCGGAGATCTCGCCGGTGTAGGCGCCGGAAGCGTGGGCGGACACGTCCTGGGCGCCGTAGGTGAGCCCGATCTTGTCGCCCTCGATCAGGGTCTGCACCGAGCGGATGTCGGTGAACGGCGGGATGACGGTGACGTCGACCTTCTCGAGGTACTTGTCGGGAAGGGTGAACGCGATCTTCTGTACCAGAGCGATGGCCTCGAGGTGATTGAGGTTCATCTTCCAGTTGCCCGCGATGAGCGGCTTACGTGCTTTCCGGGCAAGCGGAGCGCCGGGTGATGTCACTGTGTTAACCTTCCAGAACCGAGATACCGGGCAGTTCCTTGCCCTCGAGGTATTCGAGGGACGCTCCACCTCCGGTGGAGATGTGCGAGAACCCGTTGTCGGGCAGCCCCAGCGAACGCACCGCCGCGGCCGAATCGCCGCCGCCGACGACGCTGAACGCGCCCTTGCCGGTGGCTTCGACAATGGCCTCGGCGACACCCTTGGTGCCTGCGGCGAACTTCTCGAACTCGAACACGCCCATGGGGCCGTTCCAGAACACTGTCCGTGCCGAGGTGAGCAGCGACGCGAATCGCTGCACCGACTCGGGTCCGATGTCGAGACCCATCCAGCCGTCGGGAATCTCGGAGACCGGGACGGTCTTCGCTTCCGCGTCGGCGGAGAAGCTGTCGGCCACCACCACGTCCTGCGGGATGTGCAGTACGTCGGCAAACCTGTCGAGCAAGCTCTTGCAGGTGTCGATCATCGATTCCTCGAGCAACGAGGTTCCCACCGAAATACCCTGCGCAGCAAGAAATGTGAAGCACATTCCGCCGCCGATGACGAGGGTGTCGACCTTCGGTGCGAGCGCCTCGATCACCGCGAGCTTGTCGGAGACCTTCGAACCGCCGAGCACCACCGCGTACGGACGTTCGGTGTCGGTGGTGAGCTTCGCCAGCACCTCCACCTCCGCCGCGACGAGGCCACCCGCGTAATGCGGGAGCAGCTTCGCCACGTCGTACACCGACGCCTGCGCGCGATGCACGACACCGAAACCGTCGGAGACGAATGCGCCGTCGTCGCCGACGAGTTCGACGAGCTCACGTGCAAGCGCCTGACGCTGCGCTTCGTCCTTGCTCGTCTCGCGCGGATCGAAGCGGATGTTCTCGAGCAGGAGGATGTCGCCGTCGGTCAGGCCCTCCGAGCGAGCAAGAGCGTCCTGCCCGACGACATCGCCGGCGAGCTGAACGTTGCGACCGAGTACCTCACCGAGCTTCGCCGCGACGGGCGCCAGCGAGAACTTCGGGTCGTGTTCACCCTTGGGGCGACCCAGGTGCGCGGTCACGACAACCTTGGCGCCGGCCTCGGCGAGCGCCTTGATCGTGGGCGCGGACGCGAGGATGCGGCCGGGATCGGTGATCGTCTCGCCGTCCAGGGGGACGTTGAGGTCGGAGCGCACCAGCACGCCACGACCCTCCACCCCGGTGTCGAGCAGATCCTTCAGCGTCTGAACTGCCACTGTTCGGATGTCCTGTTCGGTGTGAGGTGTCAGAGGGACTTGGCGACGAGACCGATGAGGTCGGCCAGGCGGTTGGAGTAGCCCCACTCGTTGTCGTACCAGGACACGATCTTGACCTGGTCGTCGATGACCTTGGTCAGCGGCGCGTCGAAGATCGACGAGTGCGGGTCGGTGACGATGTCCGAGGACACGATCGGGTCGGTGTTGTACTTGAGGATGCCCTTGAGCGGTCCCTCTGCGGCAGCCTTCATCGCAGCATTGATCTCCTCGACCGACGCCTTGGTGCGCAACTGCGCGGTGAGGTCGGTGACCGATCCGGTCGGGATCGGCACGCGCAGCGCGTAGCCGTCGAGCTTGCCGAGCAACTGCGGAAGCACCAGGCCGATGGCCTTGGCGGCACCCGTGCCGGTCGGGACGACGTTCAGCGCGGCGGCGCGAGCGCGACGCAGGTCAGAGTGCGGGGCGTCCTGCAGGTTCTGGTCCTGCGTGTAGGCGTGCACCGTCGTCATGAGGCCCTTCTCGATGCCGAAGCTGTCATCGAGGACCTTGGCGATCGGGCCGAGGCAGTTCGTGGTGCACGAGGCGTTCGAGATGATGTTCTGGCTGCCGTCGTACTTGTCGTCGTTGACGCCCATCACGACGGTGAGATCCTCACCCTTGGCGGGCGCGGAGATGATGACCTTCTTGGCGCCGGCCTCGAGGTGGCCCTTGGCCTTCGCGGCGTCGGTGAAGATGCCGGTGGACTCGACGACCACGTCGACACCCAGATCGCCCCACGGAAGTGCGGCGGGGCCTTCCTTGATGGACAGGGCCTTGATCTTCTGGTCGCCGACGACGATGAAGTCGCCCTCGACACGGACATCCTTGCCGAGGCGACCCAGGATCGAGTCGTACTTCAGGAGCGTCGCCAGGGTGTCGTTGTCGGTGAGGTCGTTGACCGCCACGATCTCGATGTCCGTGGTGCCGAGCGCCTTCTGCGCCTCCACGGCACGGAAGAAGTTACGTCCGATACGACCGAAGCCGTTCACGCCTACGCGGACAGTCACAGTGAAGCTCCTTTGCCCAGAATTTAAGATGATTGTGCTGGTGTAACCACCACCCTAATGTGCGTGGTTCACCGCGCGGGATCCACCCTTGCGTGGCATGGATCACCACTTCAGGGTGACGCGCTACGCTTCCTCGAGCAACTCTGCGGTCACCGCCGACTCGGTGTCGGCCACCCCGAGTTCCTTCGCGCGCCGATCGGCCATCGACAACAGACGCCTGATCCGACCGGCGACAGCATCCTTGGTCATCTGCGGATCCGCGAGCTGGCCGAGTTCCTCGAGCGAGGCCTGCCGGTGCTGCACCCGCAGTGCGCCTGCCGCCGCGAGGTGGTCGGGGACGTCGGCACCGAGGATCGCCAGGGCCCGCTCGACCCGTGCTGCTGCCGCGACTGCGGCCCGCGCCGACCGTCGCAGGTTTGCGTCGTCGAAGTTCGCGAGCCGGTTGGCGGTCGCGCGCACCTCGCGGCGCATGCGACGTTCCTCCCAGGTCAGCCGGGTGTCCTGGGCGCCCATGTGGGTCAGCAGCGCGCCGATGGCCTCGCCGTCGCGGAGCACGACGCGGTCGGCGCCGCGCACCTCACGCGCCTTGGCCGTGATCCCGAGACGGCGGGCCGCCCCCACCAACGCGAGCGCGGCCTCCGGCCCGGGGCAACTGACCTCCAGCGCCGAGGAGCGCCCCGGTTCGGTGAGCGAACCGTGCGCGAGGAACGCACCGCGCCACGCGGCAGCAGCATCGGACACACTGCCGCCGACCACCTGCGCAGGTAAGCCTCGAACCGGCCGGCCGCGACTGTCGAGCAACCCGGTCTGCCGAGCGAGTGCCTCACCGTCCTTGCCTACCCGCACCACGTACCGCGAACTCTTGCGGAGCCCACCCGCACCGAGAACGAGGACCTCCACCTGGTAGCCGTACAGCTCGAAGATCTCTTTGCGCAGCCGCCGCGCAATCGACCCCAGGTCGACCTCGGCCTCGACGACGACGCGACCCGCGACGATGTGCAGTCCACCGGCGAACCGCAGCAACGACGACACCTCCGCCTTGCGGTTGCTGGTGCGGGTGACGACGAGCCTGCTCAACTCGTCCTTGACCTCCGCTGTCATTGCCACGAGACGATCTCCCTTCCGCCACCGCCGACGGAACTGCTGTATCCGTCCGGCTTGGTCAGATACTGTCCGAGCGCCCTCGCCAATTTGGCGGGGTCATGCCGATGAGTGCCGGTCTCGGCCACATCGACGAAGTCCACGTCGGCACCGAATCCGGACGCCGCGCGGCGAAGATGCTCACGTTCGCGCCCCACCGGCACCGACGCCGCATCGACGACGACGTTGTCGACGCGGAAGTCCGGGGCATGCTGCGCCAGAACGTGCAGATGCCGCTCCGCGGAGAACCCGGCGGTCTCCCCCGGCTCGGCAGCCAGATTGAGTACCAGCACCTTCCGTGCGTTCGTGTGGACCAGGGCATCGTGCACGTCCGGGACCAGCACGTGCGGGATCACACTCGAGAACCACGAGCCCGGCCCGAGCACCACCAGGTCGGCGTCGCACACCGCGTCCAGCGCATCGGGGCTTGCCGGTGGATTGGCCGGGATCAGCCGGACACGCCGCACCTTCCCCGGCGTGGTCGCGACCGCGACCTGGCCACGGATACATCGGCTTGCCCGCGGATCGGATTCGAGCCCGGAGACGTCCGCCTCGATGTCGAGGGCTATCGGTGACATCGGCAGAACCCGGCCGCGCACCTGTAGCAGACGCCCCACGGCGTCGAGAGCGGCGACGGTGTCGCCAAGGACCTCGTTCAGGCCCGCCAGGATCAAATTGCCCACCGAGTGCCCGGCGAGGGCGCCGGTTCCGCCGAAGCGATGCTGCACGGTCTCGGTCCAGACACGTACATCGGGGAGGTCGGCGGACATCGCGGCGAGAGCCATGCGCAGGTCACCCGGCGGGATCACGCCGAGCTCGGATCGCAATCGACCCGACGAGCCGCCGTCGTCGGCAACGGTCACGACGGCCGTCACCCGCTCGGTGAGCTGACGCACGGCGCGCAGCGTCGCGTACAGCCCGTGCCCCCCGCCGAGTGCCGTGATCGCCGGACCGGTCGGAGAATCTCCGAGATAGGTGCTCACTCGCGCCCCAGATCACGGTGCACGACATGCACATCGAGTCCGAGTTCACCGCTCAATCGCCCCGCCAGGGCTTCGGCCATCGCGACGCTGCGATGTTTGCCACCGGTGCAGCCCACCGCGATCGTCATGTAACGCTTGCCCTCACGTCGGTAACCGGCCGTCGTCAGGTCGAGCATCCGCAGATAACTGTCGAGAAACTCCGGTGCGCTCTCGTGGGACAGCACGTAGTCACTCACCGGCGCGTCGCGGCCGGTCTGCGGACGCAGGTCGGGAACCCAGTGGGGGTTCGGGAGGAAACGCACATCGCATACGAGGTCGGAGTCCATCGGCAGACCGTACTTGAAACCGAACGATTCGACGGTCACCTGGATGGTGTCGGAGGTCGCATCTCCGAAGGCCGTTTCGATCTTGCGACGCAACTCCGGTCCGGTGAGCGCGGAGGTGTCGACCACGAGGTCGGCGGCACCCTTCACCGGTGCGAGCTGTGCTCGTTCCGCGGCGATCCCGTCGATGAGAGTGCGGTCGGCGGTGTCGGCCTGCAGTGGATGACTGCGGCGCACCTGCTCGAAGCGTCGCACGAGCACGGCGTCGGTCGCCTCGAGGAACAGCACGCGGGTCTGGACCGGCCGCGCGGCCAGTTCGTTGACGACCTGGCCGAGATCGCCGGTGAACAAGCGGCTGCGCACATCCATGACGATCGCGAGCCGCTCGAGCGGCGGATCGGCGCGAACCGCGAGATCGATCATCGAGATGACCAACTGCGGCGGGAGATTGTCGGCGACGAACCACCCGAGATCCTCGAGCGCAGTGGCCGCGGTACTCATCCCAGCCCCCGACAGCCCGGTGATGATGATCACCTCGGCACGACGAGCAGCACCGTCCCCATCGGACCCGATGGTCTCTCGATCCACATCCGTCATTGCTGCGACTCCGCTCGTACTTCCGACACGCCGACGGTGCCATCATCGCTCACCGGCGTGTCTCCTGCATCCGGGTCGAGTTCCGGAGTCGGGTCGGCCGGTGGTGGCGAGGCGCCGTTCGGCGTCTCGCCGCGGAGTGCGTCATGCACGGTCTGCGCGGTCGCGCGGCCGACCCCCGGGACCGCGGTGATCTCCTCGACGGTGGCCTCCCGCAATTTCGCGACCGACCCGAAATGCGTCACGAGTGCCTTGCGGCGCGCGTCGCCCAGACCACGGATACCGTCGAGTGCCGACGCCGTCATGCGCTGCGAACGCTTGCTGCGGTGGAAGGTGATGGCGAACCGGTGTGCCTCGTCGCGTACCCGCTGCAGCAGGTAGAGGGACTCGCTCGCCCGCGGCAGGATCACCGGATCCTCCTCGCCCGGCACCCACACCTCCTCGAGGCGTTTCGCGAGACCGATCACGGCGACATCGGTGATACCGAGATCGTCGAGGACCTCGGCCGCCGCCGACACCTGAGGCGCACCGCCGTCCACGACGTACAAGTTCGGTGGATACGCGAACCTGCGCGGCCTGCCGGTGACCGGATCCAGCGCAGCCTCCGGCGCGGTGTCGCCACCGTCGGCGCCACCCTCACCTGCCGCAGCGTGGGCAACGTCACGGTTGTGCCGGAGGAACCGTCGGCGAGTGACCTCGGCGATCGAGCCGACGTCGTCGGACCGTCCGTCGCCTGCGGCCTCCTTGATCGCGTATCGCCGATAGTCGGATTTGCGGGGCAGACCGTCTTCGAAGACCACCAGTGAGGCAACGACATCGGTGCCCTGCACATGGCTGATGTCGACGCATTCGATACGCAGGGGCGCCGAGTCCAGGTCGAGTGCCTCCTGGATGCCCTGCAGTGCCGCCGAACGCGCAGTGAAATCGCCCGCCCGCCGTAACTTGTGCTGGGTCAGTGCTTCCTTCGCGTTACGCAGTACCGTCTCGGCGAGCGCCTTCTTGTCGCCGCGCTGGGGCACGCGCAGCCGTACCGGTCCGCCTCGGAGTCCGGAGAGCCAGCGGCTCATCTCGTCCGGGTCGGGCGGCAGCGCCGGAACGAGCACCTCGCGTGGCACCGCGCTTGCGGCGCGATCGATGTCGGCAGCTGTAGTGAGCGCGACCTCCTCCCCGTAGAACTGGGTGAGGAACTGCTCAACGAGCAGCGACATCTCTTCGTCCCGATCCGCGTCGTCGGATTCGGCCGGCCGCGCGCCGCGGTCGGTCGGCCGATCGACGACATCGCCGGACTTCTCGACGACCCAGCCTCGTTGTCCGCGGACGCGGCCTCCGCGCACGTGGAACACCTGAACGGCGACCTCGAGGTCGTCACCGGCGAACGCGACGAGGTCGGCATCCGTTCCGTCGCCGAGCACCACGGCTTGCTTCTCGAGCGCCTTGCGGAGCGCCCCGAGATCGTCGCGCAGGCGTGCCGCGAGTTCGAAGTCGAGTTCTTCGGCGGCGGCGTGCATGCGTGCTTCGACGTCGCGGACCAGCCGGTCTGTGCGGCCGGCGAGGAAATCACAGAAGTCGTCGACGATCCGGCGATGTTCGTCGGGATCGACCCGGCCTACGCACGGCGCCGAGCACTTGTCGATGTACCCGAGCAGGCACGGCCGCCCGATCTGCGAGTGCCGTTTGAAGACGCCGGCCGAGCAGGTGCGGGCCGGGAACACCCGCAGCAGAAGATCGAGGGTTTCCCGGATCGCCCACGCATGAGAATAGGGACCGAAATAGCGCACACCCTTGCGTCGGGGACCGCGGTAGACGAACAGTCGCGGGAACTTCTCCCCCACACCGACGGCAAGCATCGGATACGTCTTGTCGTCTCGATAGCGCACGTTGAAGCGCGGATCGAATTCCTTGATCCAGTTGTATTCGAGCTGCAGGGCCTCGACCTCGGTGCGCACCACCGTCCACTCGACACTGCCGGCGGTGGTGACCATCTGCCGCGTGCGCGGGTGCAACGAGGAGACATCGGCGAAGTACGAGTTCAGCCGCGACCGCAGGTTCTTGGCCTTGCCGACGTAGATGACCCGGCCGTGCGGGTCGCGGAATCTGTACACCCCCGGCTCCGTGGGGATGGTGCCGGGGGCGGGGCGGTATGTCGAGGGGTCGGGCACGACGTCCAGGCTAGTCGTCTGCTCCGACACCCCGACCGTAGCGTGCTTCGATCTCGCGGAAGCGTTCCAGGGCGTCGACGGCGTGCGCACCGTCTCGGGCCTGCACCGCGACCACAGCCAGATACTCGTCATCGGGAAGCTCGAGATGTGCCCACGGCGCGTCGTGCGGGAACGAGACGCCGTACACCTGATTCCAGCCGAAGAGCTTTTCCTGGAACATGTTCCGCACCAAGACACCACTCGCACCGGCGCGCAGACGAGGTCGGGTGAAGAGCAGCACACCGGACGCGACGACGAGCCCGATCGCGACCATCGCGATCTGGTCGGCGATGCGCAGATTCACGCCGGTGTCACCGCCCGATCGTAGGACGAGGGCGGCGCCGATGTGTCCGACCACCAGGAACCCGGCGATGAGCTGCGCCGCGAGGGTCATCTTGCGAGCGCGGACGTCGAGTTCCCACTCGGTGTCGGTAGCGGCGGTCACGGCGTCGTTTCCCGGAGTCGACGCAAGGTGACGGCGGTGTCGAGTGCGGCCGCGCACGCCTGACCGCCCTTGTCCTCGACCGAATCCGGCAGCCCCGCGCGGTCGAGTGCCTGCTGCTCGGTGTCGGTGGTGAGCACACCGTTGCCGACGGGGGTGCCCTCGTCGAGCGCTATGCGCGTCAACCCGTAGGTCACCGCATCGCACACGTACTCGAAGTGCGGGGTCCCGCCGCGGATCACAACGCCCAACGCGACCACGGCATCGTGGGTGCGGGCGAGCTGCTGCGCGACCACGGGCAGTTCGATCGCGCCGGCCACGCGCTCGACGGTGACGTCCGCGATCCCGACTTCCTCGGCGACACGCTGTGCCCCCGCGATGAGCGCATCGGAGATCTCGGCGTGCCAGCGTCCCGCGACGATCGCCAGACGCAGACCCGCGGCGCCCGCGCGGTGCAGGTCGGGGAGTTGCAGGTCGGGTAGCCCTTCACCGCTCATCAGGCGTCACCGGCCTCGTAGTCGTCGAGCCCGACCAGATCGTGACCCATCCGGTCGCGCTTGGTCCGCAGGTAGGTCAGGTTCTCGGCGTTGGCGCGCAACGGCATCGGGACACGCTCGGTGATCTGCAGTCCGTATCCGTCCAACCCGACCCGCTTGGCAGGGTTGTTGGTGAGCAACCGCATCGACGACACACCGAGATCGACGAGGATCTGCGCGCCGATGCCGTAGTCGCGGGCGTCGGCGGGGAGCCCGAGTTCCAGGTTGGCGTCGACGGTGTCGGACCCGGCGTCCTGCAGCTGATATGCCTGCAGCTTGTGCATCAGGCCGATACCGCGCCCCTCGTGGCCACGCATGTAGAGCACGACACCGCGGCCTTCCGCCGCCACCATCTCGAGTGCGGCGTCGAGCTGCGGACCGCAATCGCACCGCAATGACCCGAACACGTCACCGGTCAGGCATTCGGAGTGCACGCGCACGAGCACGTCCGCGCCGTCGCCATCGGGCCCGGCGAGGTCGCCGCGGACGAGCGCGACGTGCTCGACCTCGTCGTAGATGCTCTGGTAGCCGACCGCGGTGAAATCACCGTGCCGGGTGGGGATGCGGGCCTCGGCGACACGCACCACATGCTTCTCGTGCTTACGACGCCACGCGATGAGGTCGGCGATGGAGATCAGCGCGAGATCGTGCTCGTCGGCGAACACGCGCAGCTCGTCGGTGCGGGCCATGTGGCCCTCATCCTTCTGGGAGACGATCTCGCAGATCACACCGGCCGGGCGCAGATCGGCCATACGGGCGAGGTCCACAGCGGCCTCGGTGTGGCCGGGACGACGCAGCACGCCGCCTTCCTTCGCGCGCAGCGGCACGACGTGGCCGGGACGGGTGAAATCCAGCACGGTCGAATCGGGGTCGGCGAGCAGCCGCATCGTGGTGGCGCGGTCGGACGCCGAGATGCCGGTGCCGATGCCTTCCTTCGCGTCGACCGTGACCGTGTAGGCCGTGCCGTGCTTGTCCTGATTCGTGGAGTACATCGGGGGCAGCCCGAGCCGGTCGCAGTCGTCGCCGTCGAGCGGCACACACAGATATCCGGAGGTGTAGCGCACCATGAACGCTACAAGCTCGGGAGTGGCCTTCTCCGCGGCGAAGATGAGGTCGCCCTCGTTTTCACGGTCTTCGTCGTCGACCACGACGACCGCCTTACCGGCGGCGATGTCGGCGACCGCGCGCTCGATGGTGTCGAACCTCGTCACTTGCCCTGACTCCAAATCTTCTAGTCGGACGACTCGTGCTTCGCGTCCACTGTCCTGTTCCACAGTACGACCTGTCACCGAGCGTTCCGCAGTCGCTCCACGTACTTCGCAATCACATCGACCTCGAGGTTGACGGTGGTACCGGGCTCGGCGCCGCCGAGCGTGGTCAGCGACAACGTCGTCGGGATGAGAGAGATCTCGAACCATTCGTCGCCGGGTTCGCCGCCGAGCGCCGACACCGTCAGCGACACACCGTCGACGGTGATCGACCCTTTCTCGACGACATACCGGGCGATGCTCGCGGGCAACGAAATCCGGACCACCGTCCAGTTCTCGGACGGGGTACGCGAGAGCACAGAACCCGTGCCATCGACGTGCCCCTGCACGATATGACCGCCGAGACGACTGTTCACCGCCGCCGCGCGTTCGAGGTTGACGCGACTGCCAGGCGCCAGACCCTCGAGGCTCGAACGGTTCAGTGTCTCCTGCATCACATCCGCGGTGAACGAGTCGGTGTCCACCACGTCGACGACGGTCAGGCACACTCCGTTGACGGCGATCGAGTCGCCATGTTTTGCGTCGGTGGTCACCACCGGGCCCCGCACAGTGAATCGCGCGGCGTCCGCGAGGTCTTCGCGCGCCACGATTTCACCCAGTTCTTCCACGATGCCGGTGAACACGTTCGGCTCCTTCACTCCCGGCCAGGGACCGGGCTCATCAGTCCCGTTCCGGGACCAGGGTCATCAGGACATCAGCGCCGACGGTCTCGACGCGCTCCCGACGAAACCGTAGCGCCTCGGCGATCGTCGTGACGCCCGCATCCTGCACCGCCGCGCTTCCTGCCCCGAGCACGACCGGCGCGATGTACGCCTGGATGCGGTCGACGCGACGGGCCGCGAGGAACGCACCGGCAAGACGCGGACCGCCCTCGATGAGGACATCCGGGTGGTCGGTCAGTGCCGCAAGGACCTCGTCGACGTCGTGAGTACGCAGAACGAGGGTGGGGGCGCTGTCGTCGAGCACCCGCGCATCGGTGGGGAGGTCGCTGAACCCGACGACCACCCGCAGTGGCTGATGCGGCGCGAGGTCACCGTCGGGCAGGCGTGCCGTCAGCCACGGGTCGTCGGCGAGTACGGTGCCGGTGCCCACGATGATCGCGTCCAACCGGCTGCGTTCGTCGTGCACGCGTGTGCGTGCGTCCGGGCCGGAGATCCACTGGCTGGTGCCGTCTGCGGCGGCACTGCGCCCGTCGAGCCCCGCCGCGTACTTCCAGGTCACATGTGGCCGATCGGTGCGTTGCCGGTGCAGCCACGCCCGCAGGGGGCCGTGGGCCACGGCGTCGGCGCCGAGGCCTTCGTGAACCGCTATGCCCGCGGCACGCAGGGTGTCTGCACCGCCGCCTGCGACCGGGTTCGGATCGGCGATCGCGTAGTGGACGGTCGCGATGCCGGCCTCGATCAGGGCCTGCGCGCACGGTCCGGTGCGACCGGTGTGGTTGCAGGGTTCGAGAGTGACGACCGCGGTCCCACCGCGCGCCCGCTCTCCGGCGACCGCCAGCGCTCGCACCTCGGCGTGTGGACCGCCCGGAGGCGCCGTCGCACCGACGCCGGCGATGCGACCGTCCGCGGCGACGATCGCCGCGCCGACCGGCGGATTGGGGCTCGTCGTCCCGCGAACGGCTTCCGCCGCGTCGAGCGCGAACTGCAGCGCTTCGGCGAGTTCCGGTGCGGTCACGGCGCGAGGGTCAGATGCGGCGAGGCCTTCCCTGCCTGCGCGCGCAACTTGCGTACCGCCTCGCCCGGGTCCTCCGCGCCGTAGACAGCGGAGCCTGCGACGAAGCAGTCGACGCCGGCTTCGGCAGCGGCTTCGATGGTGTCGGCGTTGATACCACCGTCGATCTCGACGAGCAGACGCAGTTCACCGGAATCCACCAGCCGCCGCACAGCACGGGCCTTGTCGAGTACGTCGGGAATGAAGGACTGACCGCCGAATCCGGGTTCGACACTCATCACGAGGAGGGTGTCGAATTCCTTCAGGATCTCGAGGTACGGCTCGATGGGGGTGCCGGGCTTGACGGACAGTCCGGCCTTCGCTCCGGCGGCACGGATGTCCCGAGCGACCGCGACAGGGTCGTCGGTGGCTTCGGCGTGGAAGGTGACGTTGTGCGCACCGGCTTCCGCGTACGGGGGCGCCCACCTGCCCGGATCCTCGATCATCAGGTGGCAGTCGAGAGGAATCTCGGTTGCCTTCAGCAACGACTGCACGATCGGCAAGCCGAGGGTCAGGTTCGGCACGAAATGCGCGTCCATGACATCGACATGCAACCAATCGGCGCCGGCGACGGCCCGGGCCTCGTCGGCCAAGCGTGCGAAATCTGCGGACAGGATGGAGGGAGCGATCATCGGGTGGGCCACGTCTGGCAAGTCTAGTGCGCGCGGTAGCAGCCGGGGTCGGGGCGGGCAACACACCGAATCCGGGACCTTTCCCCTGGTCGGCGAGCCGGCCGGATGGTTCCCTGGAGAGGGTCACGGCACTGTGCCCACAATCGTGGGTAGTCCGCCGATCTCGGCGAGGTGCCATCCGGTCCGTGTCCGCTGCCACATCGCGGTGGCGATCACCTCAGCGCCGCAGGGGGGTGCTCCGGTGATCGCGACCGCGATGTAGGCCGATCTCACCCACCGGTCCACGAATTCACCACAACAGGTGAATCTCCTTCAGGAATCCTGCGGCGCCCCCATACTCGACGGCATCCGACGAAGGAGGCACCGATGAGCACTTCAGATCCGACACCACTCGCCGGCAAAACCATGATCATGTCCGGCGGGAGCCGTGGAATCGGCCTCGCGATCGCGTTGCGCGCCGCGCGCGACGGCGCCGACATCACACTGATCGCCAAGACCGACACCCCGAATCCGAAGCTTCCAGGCACCATCCATACTGCCGCCGCCGAACTCGAGCGGGCGGGCGGGCAAGTGCTGCCGTTCGTCGGCGACATCCGAGACGACGACGCCGTGGCCGACGCCGTCCAACAGACGATCGCACGGTTCGGCGGTATCGACATGGTCGTCAACAACGCATCCGCGATCGACCTGTCCCCCACCGCCGATATCGCGATGAAGAAGTACGACCTCATGCAGGACATCAACTGCCGCGGCACGTTCCTGCTCTCGAAGCTGTCGATTCCCGCACTGCGCGACTCCGCGAAAGCAGGCCGCAATCCGCACATCCTGACCCTGTCGCCGCCGCTGAACCTGTCGCCGAAATGGGCGGGCGGGCATCTCGCTTACACAATGGCCAAGTACGGAATGAGTCTGACCACGCTCGGACTGGCAGAAGAGTTGAAGAACGACGGCATCGGCGTCAACTCGCTCTGGCCGCGCACCACCATCGCCACCGCGGCGGTGCTCAACCTTCTCGGCGGCGAAGACATGGTCAATTCCTCGCGGACACCCGATATCTACGCCGATGCCGCATACGTGGTCCTCACCTCGCCGAGCACCGAGGCGACCGGCAACTTCTACATCGACGACGAGGTGCTGGCCGCTGCCGGGGTCACCGACCTCGAGCCGTACCGGGCAGGCGACGGCGAGTTGCAGCTCGATCTGTTCCTCGACTGACTACGCGTCAACCTCCGGTACTTTCCTCCGGTTACACGGGTTTCCGCAGGTCGTCGAGCCACGGAAAGCCGGAGACCTGGAGGAAAGTTCGGGCGACGCGGTGCTGCCGGAATCGCGGAGTCACAGATCGCGGGCGAGCGCGTCGAACCGGTCGATGTCTTCGCGGCGACAGACGTGGCTGCCTGCCGTGAGCAAGGCGGCGGAGCCGCAGGCGACACCCAGCGACAACGCGTCACGCAGCGACCGGTCCTGCAACAATCCCACGACGAGCCCGGCGACCATGCTGTCGCCGGCCCCGACCGCGCTGCGCACCTCGACATCGAGGGCAGGCACCTGCACTGTGTCGTCGGCCGTGACCATGATGGCGCCGTCCGCACCCAGCGACACCACGACGACCTCCGCGACACCGCGTTCGACGAGCTCGCGGGCTGCGGATATCCGGTCGTCCGACGTGGGGAGGTGGTGACCGACCCATTCACACAGTTCGTCCAACGACGGTTTGACCAGGTACACCCCCGATTCGATGCCGGCGAGTGCGTCGCCCGAAGAATCGAGGACGAATCGCGCGCCCGCATCGCGGGCGGCCTCGGCGACCTTCCGCATGAAGGAGCTTGGCACACCGGGCGGGAAGCTTCCGCTGGCGACCACATATTTCGCGCCTTTCGCCACCTCCGTCAGCGTGACGAGGCACTGTTCCTGCTCCTCGGCGGTCAGTTCCGGCCCCGGGGTGACGAACCGGTATTCGAGACCACTCGTGCGGTCGATCGCGGTGAAGCATTCCCGGGTGTCGTCGGCGATGGGCACGATGTGTTCTTCGACATCATCGTCGTCGAGTAGCCCGCTCATCTGTTCGCCGCGCGCACCTCCGGCCGGATACACCGCTGCGGCCGACGCACCGAGAACACGCGCGACCTTCGCAACGTTGACTCCGCCCCCGCCTGCGTCGTAGAACGGCTCGTCACACCGCAATTTGCGGGTGGGCACCACCGCGTCGGCGAAGGTGGTGACGTCGAGGGCCGGGTTCATGGTCAACGTGACGATCTCGGGCATGATCGCACCCTAGCGGCCGCATCTCCACAAATCCGAACAGTCAGGCCGCGCTGACCGCGGCGACCTGGCGCTTGACCTTGTCGCCGCGCCTCTTGCTCCGGCACGCGACGGCAGAGCCGAGCATGAGCAGCCGCATGGACCGTGCTGCGGCATCGACGAGCAGGTCGTGTCCGTTGGCGACGGCGTCCTCGAGCTTCATCGGCACGGGGATGATCGAGGCGATCGCGCCGATCCCGACGTCGTGCACGTCCGGGGCACCGCGGCCGAGCGACCCGGCGAGCGCGAGCACCGGCACCCCGACCTGCTGAGCGCGTCGCGCGATCTCGGCGGGCACCTTGCCGTGCGCTGTCTGGAAGTCGATGCTCCCCTCCGCGGTGATGATCAGGTCGGCGCGGGCGACGAGCGCGTCGAGATCGATACCGGACAGGCCGCTGTCGAGCAACACGTCGAAGCGCGACGCGATGCGTGCCCCGGCAATAGTGGCGAGTCCGGTGCCGAGCCCACCCGATGCTCCGGTGCCCGGACCGGTCCTGATATCGAATTGGGCGGTACCGCTGTGCTGTTCGAGAACCTCGGCCCACCGGTCGAGCGCGGCGGACAGCTTTTCGACCTGCGCGGGGCTCGCGCCCTTCTGCGGACCGAACACGCGGGCGACACCCCGCGGACCGCAGAGCACATTGTGGATGTTGCAGGCGAGGACGAGCTCGGTGTCGGCGAGGGCGGGATGCAGCGCGTCGAGATCGAGTCGATGGGCATGCGCGAGATGGCGGCCCCCGTCCGGAACGTCGTGTCCGTCGCGATCGAGGATGCGAACGCCGAGAGCACGTAAGGCGCCGGCGCCCCCGTCGCTCGTTCCGGAGTCACCGCATCCGACGACGATGCGACGGATCCCGTCGTCGAGTGCGGCGACGATGAGTTCACCGACACCGCGGGTGGTGGTCGCGCCGGGGTCGCGGCGGTCGCCGGGCACGAGACGCAGACCGGCAGCCGAGGCCATCTCGACCACGGCGGTGCCCGAGGCATCGCCTCCGAGTCGCGCCCAGTGCGCGACCACCGGCTCGCCGACGGGGCCGGTAACGGTGGTCGGAACGAGGACGCCGCCGGTGGCGGCCGCGAGGATCTCGGCGGTGCCCTCGCCCCCGTCGGGGATCGGGACGGTGTCGACGACCACCCCGGGCAGCGCGCGGCGGACACCGATAGCGATCGCCGATGCGACTGTGGGGGCGTCGAGGCTCTCCTTGAATCCGCTGGGCGCGACAAGGATTCGGTGCGGAACCTTCAGTGCCATAGCTTCACTCCGATCGGTGCGGTGAGAAAAATGCGGTGAGAAAAATCAATGGGCGGATACGGGTGGGATCACGGGAAGAGCGGCATGCCCAGCAACGGCCACACGAACCAGGCGAACAACAGCACCAGCACGGCACTGAGCGGACCGAGCACCGCGGACAACCGCAGCAGGTCCCTGCTCGTGTAGGTGGGGACGTCCGACACCGACGAGAACAGTGTCACCGGCTTCGCGGAACTGGGCAGGGTGTGACAGAAACCGGCTGCGGCGGTCGAGATGAATGCTGCGGCAAGCGGATCGACCCCGACGGTGGGAGCGAGCGCGACGACCACGGGAATGAGCACCGCCGAACGGGCCGAACGCGATTGGATCACAAGATGCGCCGCGGTCGAGACACCGACGACGACCACCACGAACAGCGGGCCCGCGGCCGCACCTCGTGCGGTGAGCGGACCGAACGCGGTGTTCGCGAGCCAGTCTGCGGCGCCGCTCGTGGTGAGCGCGGTGCCGATCGACAGGGTGGCAGCCATGAACAACAGCAGCGACCACGGCACGGTCTTCAGCGCCGCTCCGAGCCGGACGGACCCGTAGCGCGGCGACGCCGCGACGAGTGCGCCGAGGAGCGCGACCACTGCCGGATGAATGCCGTGCAGCGGTTCGGTGCACCACAGCACCGTCACCACGGCAAGCAGCACCGCAGACCGGGATTCGGCGACGGTGAACGGTCCGGTCACCGGGGTCGACGAGTGAGCTCCGATGTCCTCGGCAGTGATCGTCAGGTGTCGGCGGCGGTCGTCGGCGGCGGTGAACATCCGCAGCACCAGTTCCGCTGCGGCGTGCGACGAGACGATCGCGAGCGGCAGGCCCAGAAGCATCCACGTCGCGAAATCGAATCCGGCGCCGGTGGCGGTCGCGACGATCTGGCTGGTGATCAGGTGTGCTCCGGCACCGAGCAGGGATGCCACGGCAGACAGCAGGATCACTGTCGGGAACAGCAGCGCCAGTGCGCGCACCAGCCGGGGCCGGTCCGACAGGACCGCGGCGATGGCAACGAAGACCGGCAGAACGAGTGCCGCGCGCCCGGATGTCGACGGCACCGCGAAGGCGGTCACCACGAGCGCCGCGGTCACCAGGTGGATCAGGGCGCGGGGGGTGCGGGCGCCGGTGACGAGGAAGGCGGCGCCGCGTGTGGCCAAGCCCGACGAGGCAACGCCGGCGGCAATCACGAACGCCGACAGCAGCAGCCACACGATGTCGTCGCCGAGGGTGGCGAACAGCGCATCGGCGTCGGTGACCCCCACGACGGTGAGACCGACTGCGGCTCCGAGCGCCACGTAGGTGTCGTCGACGCGGGTGAAGATCCACAACCACACCGCGATCACGAACACGATCAACGTGACCGCGGCCTCCGCGCTGAGAGCAGCGTCGGTGCGGGCGAGATGCACGATGCCTGCGCACGCCGCGACCAGGACTGCGAGGGCAGCGACCCGGCCGGGTGCTGCTCTGCGCTGCACACGCGAAGGCGGCGACGGTGACGTCGGTGGCGTCGGTGGCGTCGGTGAGGTCGGTGACGTCGGTGGCGTCGGGACGCGCGGCGGTGTGGTGGAGTAATAGGTCATCGCAACCGGTATCCCGCTCCGCGAATCGTCTCGACGCGGTCGCCGCCGATCTTGTTGCGCAACGCGCGCACGTACACGTCGACGACGTTGGAGGCCGGGTCGAAATCGTAGCCCCACACGTGGCCGAGGATCTGTTCGCGGGAGAGCACCTGCCCGCGATGGCGCAGGAACACCTCGAGGAGGGAGAATTCGCGGCTGGTGAGGTCGACGGTGGCGCCGCCGACTTCGACGCGACGGGTCCGCAGGTCGAGTGCCAGATCACCGTCGCCGAGCACCGACGTCGGATCGGACGTGCCTGCGTCTCCGATACGCAGTCGGATCCGGGCGAGGAGTTCGGCGAACTGGAACGGTTTGCTCACGTAGTCGTTGGCGCCGCCCTCGAGTCCCGCGACGGTGTCCGTGACGCTGTCGCGGGCGGTGAGCACGATGACGGGAGTGCGGACGCCTTCGCCACGGAGTCGGCCGAGGACGGTGAATCCGTCCATCCTGGGCAGCCCGATGTCGAGGATCACGAGGTCGAACTCGTCGCTGCGGGCCAGCAACAGGGCTGTGTCTCCGTCGCCCGCATGGGTGATGGTGTAGCCGGCGGCGCGCAGGCCCTTCTCCAGGAAGGCAACGATGCGTGTGTCGTCTTCGGCGATCAGGATGCGGCTCACGGAGTTGCGGCCTTTCGTGTGGCGGGTTCGGAGTCGTGGGTGGCGATGAGAAGTTGGTCGGGGTTCGCGATGGTGGGGCGTTCGACGGGAAGGTCGATGCCGAAGGTGGCTCCGTGACCGAGTTCGCTGTGGACCCACGCCGAACCGTGGTGGGCATCGGTGATGGCTCGGACGATGGCCAGCCCGAGTCCCGCACCACCGCGTTCGGGTGCGGGGCCGTCGAGGTCTGCGGCGCTGGGGTTGCCGCGACGGAAACGTTCGAAGATGCGGGTCGCGTCCTCCGGTGCCACTCCCGGGCCGGTGTCGCGCACCCACACCCGGAACAGGTGCTGTCCCTCGTCGTCGACGAAGGCGGACCCCAGCTGGATCACGTCACCGTTGCGAGTGTGCGAGACCGCGTTGGTGGCGAGTTGGAGGGTGGCCTGGGTGACGCGTTGACTGTCGATGTCGGCGACGCCCTCGGCGATCTCCATGAGCTGCCAGTCGCGGGTACCGAGCATCTGGGCCTTGGCTTCGATGTCGAGTGTCAGATCGGTGACGTCGACGGCGCTGCGAGTCACGAAGTCGGGGCGTTCCGCCTTGGCGAGCACCAGCAGGTCGCTGACGATGCGGGCCATGCGGTCGAGTTCGTCCTCGACGAGCCGGAGGGTCGCGGCGCGGGTGGCGGCATCGGCCGTCCGGTCGAGTTCCATCACCTCGAGATGCCCGCGGATCACGGTGATCGGGGTGCGCAGTTCGTGCCCGGCATCGTCGACGAAGCGCTGCTGGGTGTCGTGTGCCTGTTCGAGGCGGTCGAGCATCGAGTTGAAGGTCTCGGCGAGCGCGGCGATGTCGTCGCGCCCGTGGACGGGCACCCGGCTCGTGAGGTCCTTCTCCCCGATTTCGGACGCGACTTCGCGCACCTGGCGGATCGGGGCGAGGATCTGGCCTGCAACGAGCCAGCCGATGATGGCGGTGAGGCCGAGACCCCCGACTGCGACGAGCGCGATGGTGCGAATGGTCTCACCGACCTGTGCTCGCTGTTCGGCGGTGAACACGGCGACGATCAGGGAACCGTTGTCGTTGCCCGACGTCACATCCGCACGGGCCCACCGCATCCGGCCACCGTCGACATCGATGACACCGGAGTTGGCGGGGATGCCGAGGATCTGGTCGAAGAGGTTTCCGTCGTCGGTCAGATCCGGCGGCAGGTCGGGCCGGTCCAGTGCGATACGGCGATCGAACAGTAGTTGGCCACCGAAGACCCCGACGATCACCTCGCCTTCCGAAGTGTGTTGCCGGTTCAGGTACACCTCGAGCATCCGGTCGACGGAGGTGAACGGTGCGGCGGTGGTCGGGTCCACGCCGACGGCCGCGAACGCGCGGAACTCGTCGATCTCCTGCGTGATGTCGGCGTTTGCGTCGTGGTCGACGTCGCTGAGCAGCAGCACACGCGTGGTGAAGACCACCGAGACCAGTGCGACTGCTGTGGTGACGAGAATCCACGAGAGGATGCGCCAGCGGGCCGGCAGAGCCGACCCACTGGGGCGTTTCTCACCGTCACTCGCCATCGTCGTCCCAGTCGTCGCCCTCGTCTGCGTCGTCGTCCCAGTCGTCGTCTCCCCCGTCGTCTCCCCCGTCGTCATCCCAGTCATCGTCCCAGTCGTCGTCCCACTCCTGTTGCGGAGCGGGAATCGGCTGCCGTTGCACATCGGAGATCGGCGGAGACGAGGGGGCGCGCGTATTCGCCGCGGGAGGCCCGGCGGGTGCACCGGTAACGCCGGGAATCGGCGCGGCGCCGCTCTCGGTGACCACCGGCGCCTCGGATGCGTCGGCAGGCGGCATCGGAGCCGCCGACGGTGAGGTGGCCGGATTCTCGACACCGCCCCTGAAGTCCGCATCGTCCGAGGGCTCGACGGACACGGTGATCGAGGCATTACCGACGTCGGGTGACCCGGCGTTTCCGCCGAGTGCCTGACCGGCCCATGCAAGACCCGCCGGGATCACCAAGAGCGCTACCAGCGCAGATATCCGCTTCACGACTGCCATGGCAACAATGTTCTATCGCCGTGGTGAACAGTTCGTGAAACGAAGATGAGAGAGTCTTCATCTTCGCCGGGGCGCGGTGCACTGCGCCCCGGCGAAGATGACTCAACCGATCGGTTTGCGCAGCGCCGCCATGAACATCGCATCGGTCCCGTGCCGGTGCGGCCACAGCTGCACACCCGGTCCATCGCCGAGCTGAGGCACTCCGGGCACGAGTTCGCGGGTGTCTAGTTCTTCGACGCCGTGGCGGCGCACTGCGTCGGCCACGATCGCGACGGTTTCGGACACGTGCGGCGAACAGGTCGAGTACAGCACGACGCCACCGGGACGCAGCAACTCGATCGCGGAGGCCAGGAGTTGCTTCTGCAGGCGCACCAGGTCGGCGACGTCGCCGGGTTGGCGGCGCCACCGCGCCTCGGGCCTACGGCGCAGCGCGCCGAGCCCGGTGCAGGGTGCGTCGACGAGGATGCGGTCGTAGCCGGGGTCGAGCCCGGGTTCGCGTCCGTCGGCCACGTGCACGGTGACCGGCATGCCGCGGGTGGTCTTGCGGACCAGGTCGGCGCGGTGTTCGATCGGCTCGACGGCGTCCACGGTGAATCCGTCGAGGTCGGCGAGGGCGCCGAGCAACGCAGCTTTTCCGCCCGGCCCGGCGCACAGGTCGAGCCAGCGCCCGCCGTCGTCGCCGGTGAGCGGTGCGAGGGTCAATGCCCGTGCGACGAGCTGGCTGCCCTCGTCCTGCACGGCTGCCATGCCCTCGCGGACGGCGTCGAGCCGGCCGGGATCACCGTGATCGAGGTGCACTGCGTACGGCGACCACGGCCCTTGTTCCCCACCGGTGACGAGGGCCAGTTCCTCGGCGGTGATGATGCCGGGACGCGCGACGAGATGCACGATCGGGCGAGCATCGTCGGCGGCGAGCACCTCGGCGAGCTCACCCGCGTCCGCACCGAGCGCGTGTGCGAAGGCCTGCGCGATCCATACCGGGTGCGCGTATCGGAACGAAAGATGCCCGACGGGATCACGATCGGCGTCGGGTGCGAGTCGCTCGATCCACTGATCCTCGGTCTGCTCACCGACACGACGAAGCACGGCGTTGACGAACCCCGCTCGGCCCTGGCCGAATTCGGCGCGCACCAGATCCACGCTGGTGGCGACGGCGGCGTGGTGCGCGACGCGGGTGCGCAGCAGCTGATAGGTACCCAGCCGCAACACGTCGAGCAGCCCACCATCGATCTCGTCGACCGGACGCTGCGCGGCCGATTCGATGACGGCGTCGAGCAGGCCCTGCGCGCGGGCGGCTCCGTAGGTCAGTTCGGTGGCGAGCGCCGCGTCGCGGGAATCGAGTTTCCGTTCGCGCAGCAGGGCGGGTAACACCAGGTTTGCGTAGGCGTCGCGGTCGCGGACCGCGCGCAGTACGTCGCGGGCCGCCGTGCGTGCCGGGTCCACCGCGGACGGCGACGGTCGCCGCGCCTGACGCGGTTTCGCGTTGCGATCGCCGGTGCCCTGACCGGGGCGGCGTGCTGGTCTGCGGGATTCGGTCACTGTGCACGCACCTTCTCATCGAGGCGGGCGCCGCGCGCCCAGTCTGCGGCGGCCATCGCTTTCTTGCCGGGTGGCTGGACGGTGCCGAGCCGGACTGCGGTCGTCGCCGTCCCGATGAACAAACCGTCCTTGCGGGCGAGGATCTCGCCGGGTTCGAGAGTCTCGTCCGTCACCGTGACGGGCCCGAGCTTGACGCGCACGTCACCGATCATCGTCCACGCGCCGGGTGCGGGGGTGACGGCACGGATATGCCGGTCGACGACGTGCGCCGGATGCGCCCAGGTGACCCGGGCCGCGTCGACCGTGATCTTCGGGGCCAGCGAGACCCCGTCGGCGGGCTGGGGCGCGGCGCTGAGGATGCCGTCCGCGATGCCGTCGAGGGTCGATTCGAGAAGGGTGGCTCCGGCGTCGGCGAGGCGTTCGAGGAGGTCGCCTGCGGTGTCGGTGCGGCGGATGGTCTCGGTGACCACGCCGTAGATGGGCCCGGTGTCGAGGCCGGCTTCGAGCCGGAAGGTGCTCGCGCCGGTGATCTCGTCGCCTGCGGCGAGTGCGGCCTGCACCGGCGCGGCGCCGCGCCATGCCGGCAGCAGCGAGAAGTGCAGGTTCACCCAGCCGTGGGCGGGGATGTCGAGGACGTCCTGCGGGATCAACGCGCCGTACGCGACGACCGGGCAGCAGTCGGGTGCCAGTTCGGTCAGACGGGTCACGAACTCGGGGTCGCGCGGTGAGCGTGGGGTGAGCACCTCGATGCCGTGCTCGTCGGCGAGCAAGCCCACGGCCGACCGTACGGCTTTGCGACCGCGTCCTGCGGTGGTGTCGGGTCGGGTCACCACCGCCACGACCTCGTGCCGGTCGGACTCGATCAGTCGGCGAAGCGACGGGACAGCGGGTTCGGGTGTGCCCGCGAATACGACGCGCATGTCAGCGGACCACCGCTTCGACTCGAGGTGGTGCGGTGGGGCGGGGTCCGGCCGGACGTGTCACGAATACTGCTCCCGAATCTCGACGACGATAATTCCCACAGTCTAGGGAGTCGACAGGTGGCAGATCGGAGGCAGCCGACTGTCGGCGACTCAGAAGTTGCTCTGGATGATCATCTCGGGGATGCCGGTACCCAACGCCACGGGAACGCACTCGCCGAGACCGTAGCGGTCCGGATCGAGAGCATGCCGTATCAGGGACAGCGCGAACGGGTCGTAGACCATGTTGAAATGCCCGGTCAGGTTCGGCGGGCACAGCTCCTGGATCACGTAGTTCCGTGCGCCACCGCTGTGCAGTGCGACGTTGCTGGGGGGCTGGATCACCTCGTCGACATTCGTGCCGATCGTCGTGTACTGCACGCCGGGCACCGTGTCGGTGGGGGTGTTGACCTCGGCGAGCAGCTCCGAGCCCTCGAGTTGCTGGACGAGCGCTTCGGAGAACGATTCCTCTGCGATCCCCACCGCTCCGGGTACCAGCGCGGCAGCGGCACCGAGACCGTAGAAGGTTCCTCCGTAACTCGGCGACGCGACACCGACCCAACGGTCGACGACGTCGGCGCCGCCGAGTTCGTTGATGTAATAACGGGCGACAGTGGCGCCCTGCGAATAGCCGAGGAGGTCGACCTCGTCGGCGCCGGTGGCCGCGCGCACGGTGTCGACGAATCCGCCGAGCTGGGCGGCGCTGACACGGATGTCTCCGGTGCCGTACTCCTCGTCACCTGCGGCCAGGCCGTAGTTCAGAGCGAACACGCACCAGCCCGACTCCGCGAGCAACGGAGCGAGTGCCCCGAAGTCGGAGTAGCTGTTGGAGTCGGTGCCGTGGGCGAGTATCACCGGTCTGGGGTGTTCGGCCGACGGCACGCACGTGAAGTCGTTCGTGTCTGCGGGCGCTGCGCCACGGTGATGGTCGGCGTACTCGGCAGCCTCCGCATGTGTGTGGGCCACCGGGCCGGGGGTCACGGGAATGAAGTCGGTCGAGATTTCTGCGGGTTGTGCACCCGCCGGTCCTGCAACGAGCGCGAGGGCGCACAGTACACCCACGATCGCCGCACCCACGATCGCCGCACCCGCCGTCCGATGTGTCCGCACAACGCTTTCCTTCCCTCACCCGACCCTGTTCAATTGTGACTTCACACATCGCAATTGTCGCACCTACATGAGGTTCCACAGTGCGAGTCGTGAATCACGTGCGTCGCGCGGATAACATGTCGGGGTGGCAACGACCGGAGTGATCACCGTCAGTGCAGTCGTGTTGAGGAACGCAGCGGGGTCGTCGGTGCTGACCGTCCGCAAACGCGGAACGACCCGCTTCATGTTTCCCGGCGGCAAACCGGAACCGGGCGAGACCGCCGCCGAAACCCTGATCCGTGAATTGGACGAGGAACTCGGAGTGTGCCTGGACCCCTCAGCCCTGCGACCGCTCGGAGTCTTCCGGGCTGCAGCCGCCAACGAGGACGGATTCGAGGTCGAAGCCACCGTGTTCGAACATCCGACCGTGCCGATCGGGGGGCCGGCCGCCGAAATCGACGAGGTGCGCTGGCTCGACCTCGGTCTCGATATTCTCCCCGACGACATCGCGCCCCTGACGGCGCAGATGATTCCTTCGCTGCGAGCCGGCCGGTGACGCAGCCGGCCTGCGCCCGCTAACCGATCTTCGGCGGATCCATCTGCACGCGCAGCGGCCCGTTCGCGCGGCGTGCTGTGCGGGTCGCCTGCGCCTGCCGCAGCGCCAGACCCAGCTCCCGCCCACGGTTGCGGGCAACCCGGATGAGCATGCGGTGCACCTCGTCGGGCTCGGGGTCGTCGGCACTGAACGGCAGTCGCTGGCCAGGCGGTAGCGGCACCGGCCCGAGCACCTCCGCACCGTCGGGCAGATGTGTGGCCTCGATCAACTCGGCCACCGCTGCCGCTCCCCCGTCGACGGCCGCCATGTGGACGACGGGCGGGAAACCCACTTCGGCGCGATCTGCGACCTCGTTGCGCGCATGCCCGACCGGGTCCCATCGCACCAGCGCCTGCACAGTGGGGATGCCCGAATCGGCGACCACGACCACCTGGCCGCCGTCCGAGAACGACCGCACCAGCGCCGATGCGGTGAGCCACCTGCGCATCGTTTCTTCCGTGGCCCGCAGGTCGGCACGCCCGAGCAGCGCCCAACCGTCCAGCAGGAGCGCAGCACCGTATCCGCCGGGCGCGACGGGTTCCGCGCCGACGGTGGACACGACGAGTGCCGCCCCTTCCGGAGCGACTGCCTTGACGTCGGATCCTCCCGAGATCACCACCGGCACACCGGGAAACGCGCGACCCAGTTCCTCGGCGGTGCGTCCCGCGCCGACCACGACGGCACGTAAGGATCGGGCGCCGCATGCGTGACACCGATGGGTGGCGTCGGCAACGCCGCACCACCGGCAGGCGGGGACCGCCGCGCCGTCGGGTCCACCCGCGGACGGCAATGCGAGTGGTCCGTTGCAGCGCCGGCACCGCGCGGGTGCTCGGCACTTCCCGCACGCCAGTGCTGGGACGTAGCCGCGACGCGGTACCTGCACCAGCACGCCGTGACCGGCGCCGAGCGCCGTGCGTGCGGCAGCGAAGGCGATCGCGGGGAGCCGGGCGGCGCGGGCCGCGGGATCGCGGGCCAGCGCTTGGTCGCTGTCGGCGAGCGCGGTCACCTTCGGCGCCCACGCGCGCAGCACATCGCGGGACGGAACGAGATCGTGAGCCCATCCGGCCTCGACGAGCGACTGGGTCTCCGCGGTGCGGGCGTGCCCGGCGATGACGACCGAGGCATTCGTCGCGTGGGCGCGCAACGCCGCTACTTCACGGGTGTGCGGGTAGGGCGAGCGTGGTTCGCAGTGCAGGTCGTCGCCGTCGTCCCAGACGACCACCAGCCCGAGTCGCGGTGTGGGTGCGAACACCGCCGCGCGGGTGCCCACGACGATGCGCGCCGAGCCGCGCAGCGCGGCGAGCCAGCGTCGGTACCGTTCGGCGGGGCCTAGCCCCGCCGCGAGACCGACCACATGATCGGCGCCGGCCACCTCGACGCACGCGGACAGGACCCGATCGAGGTCACGCTGATCGGGTACGACGAGGACTGCGGCGCGGTCGGTGGATGCGACGACCGCGGCGAGTTCAGCGAGACGACGCGGCCAGTCGTCGCCCGGAAGTACCTGCCAGGCGGCACGGGCCGCGCGACCGGCACCGAGCGCGTCGAGGAAGTTCTCGCCGTGTCGATATCGCGCCCATGCGGCGTGATCGACTTCGGGCGCCGGTGGTATCTCCGTGACGCGAGGTGCTTCGGCTTCGACGCGGGCGTGCCGCGGCGGCACCGCCAGCCGCAGGACGTCCGCACGGGTTCCGGCGTAGCGGGTGGCGACCTCGTCGGCGAGCTCGACGATCTCCTCGGTGAGGACCACCTCGGCGGACACCACGCGGTCGAGTATGCCCAGCTTGCCGGGATGGTCGCTCGTGGCAACTCGGGACAGGAGGAATCCATCGACGAGTCGCCCCGCGAACCGCACACGGACGCGGACGCCGGGCTGGGCGTCCGCGTCGAGGTCGTGCGGGATCAGATAATCGAACTCGCGGTCGAGGTGTGGTAGCGGAAGCAGCGGAAGTACCCGCGCGACCGGGTCGACCTCGGCGGCGCGGCGCTGCTCGGCCACTACTGCCCCGTCGCCGGGTTACAGACCGGCTGCCGCGCGGAGCTTCTCGGCGCGGTCGGTGCTCTCCCACGGCAGAGAGATGTCGGTGCGGCCGAAGTGGCCGTACGCGGCGGTCTGCGCGTAGATCGGGCGCAGCAGGTCGAGGTCGCGGATGATCGCACCGGGACGCAGGTCGAAGACCTCGCCGATGGCCTGCTGGATCTGCGCGGGGTCGGCCTTCTCGGTACCGAAGGTCTCCACGAACAGGCCTACGGGTGCGGCCTTGCCGATGGCGTAGGCGACCTGTACCTCGATGCGGTCGGCCAATCCGGCGGCGACGGCGTTCTTCGCGACCCATCGCATGGCGTAGGCGGCCGAACGGTCGACCTTCGACGGGTCCTTGCCGGAGAACGCACCGCCACCGTGGCGGGCCATGCCGCCGTAGGTGTCGACGATGATCTTGCGGCCGGTCAAGCCTGCGTCGCCCATGGGGCCGCCCAGGACGAACGACCCCGACGGGTTGACCAGCAACCGGATGTCGGAGGTGTCGAGGTGCGCGAGGTTCGGGTCGGCGAGCACGGCGTCGACGACGTGGGTGCGCAGGTCGGGGGCGAGCAGGTTGTTCAGGTCGATGTCCGCGGCATGCTGCGTGGAGATGACGATGGTGTCGAGACGGACCGGGGTGTCGCCGTCGTATTCGATGGTGACCTGGGTCTTGCCGTCGGGCCGCAGGTACGGCAGCACACCGGTCTTGCGCGCCTCGGTGAGCCGGCGAGCGAGCCGGTGCGACAGGGAGATCGGGAGCGGCATCAGTTCCGGGGTGTCCGAGCAGGCGTAGCCGAACATCAGGCCCTGATCGCCGGCGCCCTGGAGTGCGACCTCGTCGTCGGTCAGGGTGCCGGTGCGTGCCTCGTGGGAGACATCGACGCCGCCTGCGATCTCGGGCGACTGTGCGCCGATCGCAATGTTGACGCCGCACGAGTTGCCGTCGAAGCCCTTGGAGGACGAGTCGTATCCGATCTCGAGGACACGGTCGCGCACGATCTTGGGGATGTCCGCGTACGCGGAGGTGGTGACCTCACCGACGACGTGGACCTGCCCGGTGGTGACGAGGGTTTCGACCGCCACACGCGAGCGGGGATCCTCGGTGAGCAGCGCGTCGAGGACGGAGTCGCTGATCGCGTCACAGATCTTGTCCGGGTGTCCCTCTGTCACGGACTCACTGGTGAAAAGCCGACCGCCGGTCTTGCTCACAGAACTCCCTCTCGACTGTTGGATGTAGCGCTGACACGAACCTGGTGGAACACGAACGCTGCCGATCGGATCACATCCGACCACGTGCAGACGCTACTGCGCCCGGAGCGTCGGCGCGAGTGCTGAAAATCACTCGGGTGAAACTGCTCGGCGGGTCTCGATCAACCCGACCGGGGCAGCAGGGGGCGCAAAGCGTCGAGCACGCGACTGGCCATCAGCGCCTTGGAACCGTGCGCGAGCGCGGTCTCGGAACCGTCGGCAGCGAGCAGCCACCCGTCGTTGTGGTCGACTTCGAAGGCCTTGCCGTCGCCGACGGCGTTGACCACGAGCAGATCGCATCCTTTACGGGCGAGCTTCGCGCGGGCATAGGTGAGGACATCGCCCTGTTCGTCGCCGGTTTCTGCGGCGAACCCGACGATGACCGTCTCGGCCGACAGCGTGCCGTCGTTGCGAGAGCGCACCAGGCCGGCGAGGATGTCGTCGTTCTTGGTCAGCGCCACCGAGTCCGGCTCCCCCGCACCCTTCTTGATCTTGCTGGTGACGAAGGTCGCCGGGCGGAAATCGGCGACCGCGGCCGACATGATGACGGCGTCGGCACCGACCGCATGTTTGGCGACCGCCTCGCCCATCTGCTGCGCGGTCTGGACCCGCACCACGTCGACGGCGGCGGGATCGTCGAGGCCGGCGACCGCACCTGCGACGAGAGTGACGTCGGCGCCGCGCTGCGCGGCGAGGCGTGCGAGCGCGTAACCCTGCTTGCCGGAGCTGCGGTTGCCGAGGAAACGGACCGGGTCGAGGGGTTCGCGGGTTCCGCCTGCGGAGATCACCAGGCGGCGCCCGGCAAGGTCGCGGGGCAGCGCATCAGCACGCTCGAGCAACAGCGAGGCGAGCGCGAAGATCTCCTCCGGTTCGGGCAGCCGCCCGGCTCCGGTGTCCTTGCCGGTCAGTCGTCCCGACGCGGGTTCGACGACGATGTTGCCGCGGCGGCGCAGGGTGTCGACGTTGTCGACCGTGGCGGGGTGTTCCCACATCTCGGTGTGCATCGCGGGCACGAACATCACCGGACACCGCGCGGTGAGCAGTGTCGCGGTGAGCAGATCGTCGGCGCGTCCCGTCGCGGCGCGCGCCATCAGGTCGGCGGTTGCGGGGGCGATGACGACGAGGTCTGCCTCCTGGCCGAGGCGCACGTGCGGTACCTGTGGCACATCGGTGAACACACCCGTGTGCACAGGGTTTCCGGACAGTGCTTCGAAGGTGGCTCGCCCGACGAATTCCAGGGCGGATTCGGTCGGCACGACGCGGACCTGGTGTCCGGACTCGGTGAGCGCGCGGATCAGAGCACAGGACTTGTAGGCGGCGATCCCACCGGCAACCCCGACGACGACGCGACGGCGCCCGGAGTCCGGGGCGCCGTCGACAGCCGGAGCGTTCACTCGCCTTCGGTGTGCTCGAGCAGATCCGAGTGGATCTCACGCATCGAGATCGACAGCGGCTTCTCCTGCAGGCCGGGCTCGACCAGCGGGCCGACGTACTCGAGGATGCCGTCGCCGAGCTGGTTGTAGTAGTCGTTGATCTGTCGGGCACGCTTGGCCGCGTAGATCACCAGCGCGTACTTCGAGGACGCACGCTCGAGCAGCTCGTCGATCGGCGGGTTGGTGATACCCAACGGGGTGTCGTAGACCGGGAGGGCGTTGCCCGCCATGTCGGTCGCGGCTGCCTGAATGCTGCTCACTCGGTGTTCTCCTGAGTATCGGCGGGAATGAAAACTGTGGCGGACGCGCACCCGAAACCGCCCTCGACCGATGGGACGGTCGCGAACCTGGGCTAGGTGGCGTGGGGTCCGACCAACAAGGATACCAACTCTGCGCAAGCGCGGTCGACATCGTCATTGACGATGACGATGTCGAACTCGTCCTTCGCGGCGAGTTCGGTGCGCGCGGTCTCGAGCCGGCGGGTCACGACGTCCTCGGATTCGGTGCCACGACCGGTCAGGCGCTCGACGAGCACCTCCCAACTCGGCGGCGCGAGGAACGCCAGCGTGGCCTCGGGCATCGCGGCGCGGACGGCGCGGGCTCCGGCGAGATCGACCTCGACGAGCACGGGCCTGCCTGTCTCGAGGGCTTCCCTGACAGGTGCCGCCGGGGTCCCGGATCGTTGCAGGCCACCGTGGATGTCCGCCCATTCGAGCAGATCACCGTCGTCGATCATGCGATCGAAGGTGTCCCGGGTGACAAAGTAGTAATCATGCCCCTCGACCTCTCCGGGGCGCGGGTCGCGGGTCGTCGCCGACACGCTGAACAGCAGGTCCGGCACCAGGGTGCGCAGGACGCGCACGACAGTCGACTTCCCGACGGCGGAGGGGCCGGCCAGAACGACCAGCCGACCCCTCCGCGTCTCGGGCGCGCTGTCCGACACGGGTTGTGCGTCAGCTACCACTGTGCTCAGGCTTCGAAATCGAACCTGGCAAGCAGCGCCTTGCGCTGGCGATCACCGAGTCCGCGCAGACGGCGGGTCGGAGCGATCTCCAGTTCTGTCATGATCTCCTGCGCCTTGACCTTGCCAACCTTCGGCAGTGCCTCGAGCAGGGCAGACACCTTCATCTTGCCGAGAATCTCATCGCTCTCGGCGTCCTTGAGCACCTGCTTGAGGTCGGTGCCGCCGCGCTTCAGGCGCTCCTTGAGCTCCGCCCGGACACGACGGGCAGCAGCCGCCTTCTCCAGAGCAGCGGCGCGCTGCTCGGCAGTCAGCTGGGGAAGGGCCACGGTTCCTCCGTCTCATCGTTGGAAAACAGTCTTCGACCGCTGTAACCAGCGGCGATAGCGACCGTACTCAGACGCGCCGACGATTGCGAACTCGACCCCCGCCGTTCCACTCGAAAATCCGTGCGGTAGTGCATTCCGATCCCGCGGTCGAGAACCCGCAGGTCGACGCGTGACCGGAACGGCCGCCATGTCCCCTGTCAGTGAAAAATCCCTGGTGAGGGGCCCGTCTCGTAGTGCGCGCCGCGTCGCCGGAGCACGCGAGTGTCGGCACCGCACCACGAGCCCGACCCGTTCGAAGCACCGGATGAAAAAAATCTGTGCCCTGCGCGTGTCGCGCAGGGCACAGAGCTGCACAAAGACGTGCACCGTGCATGTTCGGCCGTGGTTCAGGCCTGAAGGAACGCGAACCCGTCGACCGTGCGGGCGACTGCGTCGCGCAACGCTGCGACGGACGGACCGGCCCGCAGCACCTCACGTGAGACGTTCGGCACCACCGACCGGAGCGCATCACCCGCGAGCCGACGCACATCGTCGGCGGTGCCGCCCTGCGCACCCACACCGGGCATCAGAATCGGCCCGTGCAGCGCACTCAGGACCGGTGCGTCGGTCAAGGTTGCGCCGACCACCACACCCACCGATCCGAGAATGTCGGCGCCGGCGTTTCGTCCGGCGGCCTCGTCGACCATCACCTGCGCGACGGTACGACCGTCGTTCACCCTGGCGCGTTGCACCTGAGCGCCCTCCGGATTGGAGGTGGCCGCGAGTACGAACACCCCGCGCTGCGTCTGTGCGGCCAGCTCCAGGGCCGGAGCGAGCGCACCGAAGCCCAGGTAGGGCGACACGGTGACGGCATCGGAGCGCAGCTCAGAGGTGTCGACGAGCCAGGTGCGGGCATAGGCGTCCATCGTCGAGCCGATGTCGCCGCGTTTGGCGTCGGCGAGCACCAGGATGCCCGAGCTCCGCAAGGCATCGAGGGTGCGTTCGAGAACGGCGATTCCCGCCGACCCGAACGCCTCGAAGAACGCCACCTGCGGCTTGACCAGCGCGACCCCGTCGAACGCCTCGACGCACCGTTCGCTGAAGGCCTCGAGGCCTGCAACGTCGACAGTCAGGCCCCATGCGGTGAGCAGTTGCGGATGTGGGTCGATGCCCACGCACAGCGGCCCGCGCTCGGCAAGGGCCGAAGCGAGCCGCTGTCCGAACGGAGCCGACGCTGCGGGATTTCCGGTCACTGCTGTGTCTTCGGTCACTGCGCGAGGCTGTCGCGCAGTCGCGCCTGTAGACGCTGGATCGAGGAGACCCCGATATCGCCGCGAAGTGCCGCTTCGATGCCCTGGATCGCGGCGGACGCGCCCTGCACGGTGGTGACACACGGAATATTGGCTGCGACCGCGGCACTGCGAATCTCGTACCCGTCGACGCGCGGGCCGGAATTGCCCCACGGGGTGTTGATCACCATGTCGACGTCGCCGGCGCGGATCCGGTCGACGATGTCCAGCGCACCCTCCGGTCGGTCCTCACCCGACACCTTGTACACCTGCTCGCACGGGATGCCGTTGCGACGCAACACTTCTGCTGTGCCCACGGTGGCCATCACATGGAACCCGAGATCAGCGAGCCGCTTGACCGGGAAGATCATCGACCGCTTGTCCTTGTTCGCGAGCGAGACGAACACCACACCGGAGGTGGGCAGTGGTCCGTACGCGCCGGCCTGACTCTTGGCGAACGCGGTCCCGAAGTCGTCGTCGATGCCCATGACCTCGCCCGTCGACTTCATCTCGGGGCTGAGCAGGGTATCCACACCGGTACCGTCGGCGCGGCGGAACCGGTTGAACGGCAACACCGCTTCCTTGACCGCGACCGGAGTGTCGAGCCGGGTATCGCTACCGTCGCCGGTCGCGGGCAGGATGCCCGAGACGCGCAGCTCGGCGATGCTCTCGCCGAGCATCACCCGCGCACACGCCTTCGCGAGCTGCACCGCGGTGGCCTTCGACACGAACGGCACCGTGCGGCTCGCGCGCGGGTTCGCTTCGAGGACATAGAGGACGTCGTCCTTGAGGGCGTACTGGACATTGAGCAGACCCTTGACGCCGATGCCCTTCGCGAGCGCCGCCGTGGAACGGCGGACGTTCTCGATATCGGCGCGACCGAGTGTGATCGGCGGCAGCGCACACGCCGAGTCGCCGGAGTGGATGCCGGCCTCCTCGATGTGCTCCATGATGCCGCCGATATACACATCGGTGCCGTCGCACAGGGCGTCGACGTCGATCTCGATCGCGTCGTCGAGGAACCGATCCACCAGCACGGGACGGTCATCCGAGATCTCGGTGGCGTTCTCGATGTAGGTGGCGAGCGCCTTCTCGTCGTAGACGATCTCCATGCCGCGGCCACCGAGCACGTACGACGGGCGTACCAGCACGGGGTACCCGATGTCTGCGGCGATCTCGCGGGCACCGTCGAAGGTGGTGGCGGTGCCGTACTTCGCGGCAGGCAGGCCCGCCTCGTCCAGGACACGACCGAATTCGCCGCGATCCTCCGCGAGGTCGATCGCCTCGGGGCTGGTACCCACGATCGGGACGCCCGCCTCCTTCAGACGGCGCGCGAGCCCCAGCGGCGTCTGACCGCCGAGCTGCACGATCACACCCGCGACGGTGCCGGATGCGCATTCGGCGCTGTACACCTCGAGCACGTCCTCGAAGGTGAGGGGCTCGAAGTACAGGCGATCCGCGGTGTCGTAGTCGGTGGAAACGGTCTCCGGGTTGCAGTTGACCATCACCGTCTCGTAGCCGGCCTCCGACAGCGTCAGCGCCGCGTGCACACACGAGTAGTCGAACTCGATGCCCTGACCGATCCGGTTCGGACCGGAACCGAGAATGAGCACCTTCGGACGGTCGCGCTGCTCGGCGATTTCCGACTCGGCCCCCGGGTCGAGTTCGTACGTCGAGTAGTGGTACGGGGTCTTCGCGTCGAATTCCGCGGCGCAGGTGTCGACGGTCTTGTACACCGGGTGGATGCCCAGCTCGGTGCGCAGTGCCCGTACGGCGTCCTCGGATTCGAACTGTGCCGGCCGCAGCGCAGCGAGCTGCCGGTCGGAGAATCCGTGATGCTTGGCGAAGCGCAACTCCGTGGCGCCGAACTGCTCGGTGGCGCGTACCTGCGCTCCCAGCGCGGTGATCTGCTGGAACTGGTCGAGGAACCACGGATCGATGGCGGTGGCGTCGAACAGTTGCTCCACCGTCGCGCCGAGATCCAGGGCACGCGCGATCTGGTAGAACCGCTGTTCGGTGGGGGTCTTGATCGCCTCGAGCAGTTCGTCGAGGCTGCCGTCGACATCGGGGCCGGTCCAGAAGCCTGCGCGTTTGGTCTCGAGGGACCGCAGCACCTTGCCGAACGCCTCGGTGAAGTTCCTGCCGATCGACATCGCCTCACCCACCGACTTCATGGTGGTGGTGAGGGTGCCGTCGGCGCCCGGGAACTTCTCGAACGCGAACCGCGGTGCCTTGACCACGACGTAGTCGAGCGTCGGCTCGAAGCACGCCGGAGTTTCCTTGGTGATGTCGTTGACGATCTCGTCGAGCGTGTAGCCGATCGCGAGTTTGGCGGCCATCTTCGCAATCGGGTACCCGGTAGCCTTCGACGCGAGCGCCGACGAACGGGACACGCGCGGGTTCATCTCGATGACAACCAGGCGCCCGTCGCGCGGGTCCATTGCGAACTGGATGTTGCAGCCGCCGGTGTCGACACCGACCTCGCGCAGGATCGCGATCGACAGGTCGCGCATCGCCTGATATTCGCGGTCGGTCAGCGTCATCGCCGGGGCGACGGTGATCGAGTCGCCGGTGTGCACGCCGACCGGGTCGACGTTCTCGATCGAGCACACGATCACGACGTTGTCGGCGCCGTCACGCATCAGCTCGAGTTCGTATTCCTTCCAGCCGAGGATGGATTCCTCGATCAGGACGTTCGCGGTCGGCGACGCGGCGAGGCCTCCGCCTGCGATGCGTACGAGGTCGGTCTCGTTGTAGGCCATACCGGAACCGAGTCCACCCATGGTGAACGAGGGGCGCACCACGACGGGGTAGCCGAGCTCGGCGACGGTCGCGCGGGCCTCGTCCATCGTGTAACAGACGGCGGAGCGTGCGGACTCGCCGCCGCACTTGGCGACGATGTCCTTGAACTTCTGTCGGTCCTCGCCGCGCTGGATGGCGTCGAAGTCTGCGCCGATCAGTTCGACGTCGTACTTGTCGAGGAGGCCCTGTTCCGACAGCGCCACCGCGGTGTTGAGCGCGGTCTGGCCACCGAGGGTGGCGAGCACCGCGTCGATGGGGGTGCCGTTGGCCGCTTCGGCGGCGAAGACCTTCTCGACGAACTCGGCGGTGATCGGTTCGATGTACGTCGCGTCGGCGAATTCTGGATCGGTCATGATCGTGGCCGGGTTCGAGTTGATCAGGGAGACCCTCAGGCCCTCCTCGCGCAACACCCGGCACGCCTGGGTGCCCGAGTAGTCGAACTCGCAGGCCTGCCCGATGACGATCGGGCCGGAGCCGATGACCAGGACGTGGGAGAGATCGGTACGGCGTGGCATCAGTTCTTCTCTCCCTCGAGCATGCTGGTGAAACGATCGAACAGGTCGACGGCGTCGTGTGGGCCTGCCGCCGCTTCCGGGTGGTATTGCACTGAGAACGCCGAGCTGTCGAGCAACCGGACGCCCTCGACGACACCGTCGTTCGCGCAGGTGTGGGTGACCTTCCCGCGGCCGAACGGCGTGTCGAACTCCTGGCCTGCCTCACCTTCGAGCGCGAAGCCGTGGTTCTGGGACGTGATGGCGATCTGCCCGGTCTCGTGGTCGATCACCGGGATGTTCAGACCGCGGTGCCCGAACTTCATCTTGTAGGTGGACAGACCGAGTGCCCGGCCGAGGATCTGATTGCCGAAGCAGATACCGAACAATGGCAGCCCCTGCCCGAGAACTTCCTTGGTCAGGTGCACCACGTCGTCGACGGCAGCCGGGTCCCCGGGCCCGTTCGACAGGAACACGCCGTCGGCCTTCAGCTCGAGGATGTCGTGCAGCGTCGCGGTGGCAGGCAGCACATGCACCCGGATGCCACGGCGAGCGAGCATGCGCGGAGTGTTGCTCTTGATGCCGAGATCGAGCGCTGCCACCTCGAAACGAACTTCGCCGTCCGGCTCGACGATGTATCCGGTCTCCGTGGTGACCTCGCGGGCAAGGTTCGCGCCGAGCATCGGCGGTTGCGTCTTGACGCGGTCGACCAGCACGTCGACGTCGATGTCGTCGCCCTTCCAGGCGAGCGCCTCACCGGAGAAGACGCCGGCGCGCATGGAGCCGAGAGTACGCAGGTGACGGACGAGCGCGCGGGTGTCGATGCTTGCGATCCCGACGATGTTCTGGCGTTCGAGTTCATCCTGCAGCGACCCGGTGGCGCGCCAGCTGGAGGTGGTGCGTGAGGGGTCGCGCACCACGTATCCGGCGGCCCAGATACGGGACTCGGCGGGATTGCCGCTGGGGCCCACGGATTCGTTGTCTTCGTCGTTCCAGCCGGTGTTGCCGATCTGCGGGGCGGTGGCCACGACGATCTGCCGGTGGTAGCTCGGGTCGGTGAGAGTTTCCTGGTACCCGGTCATGGCTGTGGTGAACACGGCCTCGCCGAGCGTCTGGCCGACCGCACCGAACACGGTCCCGCGGAACACGCGTCCGTCCTCGAGGACCAGCACCGCGGTACCACCGCCGAATGTTCTTCCGCTCATGCGTTGTCTCCGTTCTGTTCGACCTCACCGGAGCCGGCCGTACGGGCTGAATTCTCGGGTGTCGTGATTGTCGTGATCGTCATCGTCGTTGTGATCGTCACAGTCCTATGATTCTTCTGGATCGTCGTTCTCTTCGCGGGTCCACGCCGGGTACACCGACTTGTCGTCGCCGCGGAATCCGGTATCGACCTCGGTACCCGAGGGCAACTCCCAGCGGATGACCAGGACACCGTCCTTGGTCATCACCTTCCCTGCGAGTCCGCGTTCGGTACGAATGGCGCGGATCGAGTCCTGCGGAATCCAGATGGGCGACTCACCGGTGCGGTCGAGCAGGATGCCTTCGGTGTGGCGGCTCAGCGCCGACTCGGCACGGTGCCCGAGGTCGCCGACGGCGATACGGTCCTGCCAGCTCGGGGCCAGGGTGCTGCCCACATACAGGCCAGTACTCGGCGCGATGAGTTCGTCTCCGAGGCTGTCGGGCACCGCGGGCAGTTCCCCGACGACTTCCGCCTGGCGCCTGGATCGACCGCGCCAGCCCTTCCACATGAGCAGGACCAGCACCACCCACAATGCGACGAAGGCCGCGGTCAGCAATATCCGGTCCATCAGCGAGCCTGCTCTCCGCCGTGGCGCGGGTACACCGCACCGTCGCGAGCGGTGATCCGCCCACGTAGCACGGTGGCCGTGACCTTGCCCGGCAATCTCATCGCTTCATACGGGGTGTTGTGCGAGATGCTCGCCAGGTCGGGTCCGCTCACGGTCCACTCGGTGTCGGGATCGACGAGCACCACGTTGGCGGGTTCGCCGACCGCGAGGGGCCGACCCTGATCGTCGAGACCGACGATCTGCGCGGGCCGCTCGCTCATCACCTTCGCCACTCCACGCCAGTCGAGCAGGCCGGGGCGCACCATCGTCTCGATCACGATCGACAAGGCCGTCTCGAGGCCCAGCATGCCCGGGCGGGCCTGGGAGAACTCGCAGCACTTGTCCTGTTCGGCGTGCGGTGCGTGGTCGGTGGCCACACAGTCGATGATTCCCTCGGCCAGACCGCGGCGGAGCGCTTCCACATCGGAACGTTCACGCAGCGGCGGGTTGACCTTGTTCACCGCGTCGTAGGTCTCGAGCCGCGAGTCGTCGAGCAGCAGGTGGTGTGGTGTGACCTCGGCACTGATCGAAATGCCCTGGGCACGAGCCCATTCGACGAGCGCGACCGTGCCGGCAGTGGAAGCATGGCAGATGTGCACGCGCGCCCCGGCGTCGCGGGCGAGCAGTGCGTCGCGTGCGACGATCGATTCCTCGGCCGCACGCGGCCAGCCGGTCAGACCGAGCCGCGCGGCGGTGGGCCCCTCGTGCGCGACCGCCCCCACCGTCAATCGCGGCTCTTCTGCGTGCTGTGCGATGAGCACCCCGAGCGAACTCGAGTACTCCAGCGCACGCCGCATGATCAGGGGATCGTGGACACATTTTCCGTCGTCGGAGAACATCTTGACCTGGCCGACACCCGAGGCCATGGTCCCCATCTCGGCGAGCTGCCTGCCTTCGAGCCCCACGGTCACGGCACCGACGGGGTGCACGTCGACGAGGCCGCATTCCTGGCCGCGGCGCCACACGTGGTCGGTGATGACCACCGAGTCGGCGACCGGGTCGGTGTTGGCCATAGCGAACACGGCGGTGTAGCCGCCGAGCGCGGCCGCAGCCGAACCCGTCTCGATCGTCTCCGTATCCTCACGGCCGGGTTCGCGCAGGTGGGTATGCAGATCCACGAATCCTGGCAACAGGATCTGCCCGGTTCCATCGACGACGGTCGCGTCGGCGGGCGCATCGACGGAAGAGCCGATCCCGAGGATCTGCTCGGCGCCGAGCAGGACGTCGACCGGGTCCCCTTCGCCGTAGAGCCGGACGTTTCGGATGAGCACCTGCGGCGTCACCGGTGTGTCTCCTGTTCCTGAGGGGTGGGTCACGACAGTTCCCCTTCCGTGCCGACGAGCAGCCGGAAGAGCACCGCCATGCGGACGTGCACACCGTTGGTGACCTGCTGGAGTACTGCGGTCTGCGGTGCGTCGGCGACCGAGAATCCGATCTCCATGCCGCGCAGCATCGGGCCGGGGTGCAGCACCACGGCATGCTCGGGCAGCATCGCGGCGCGCGTGGCGTTGAGTCCGTAGCGGATCGAGTATTCGCGCGGGGACGGGAAGAATCCGCCGTTCATGCGTTCGGCCTGTACGCGCAGCAGCATCACCGCGTCGAGCGCGGGCAGTTCGGCGTCGAGCGACTCCGCTACGGTCACCGGCCACGTTTCGACACCGACGGGCAGCAACGTGCGTGGAGCGACGAGCACCACCTCGGCACCGAGCATGCTCAGCAGCAATGCGTTCGACCGGGCGACACGACTGTGCAGCACGTCGCCGACGATGGCTATGCGGCGACCCTCGACCGAGCCGAGCCGCTGACGGATCGTCAGGGCGTCGAGCAGCGCCTGGGTGGGGTGTTCGTGGGTGCCGTCGCCGGCGTTGATCACTGCGGGGCCGGATCCGGATTCGTCGGTCCATCCCGCGATGCGATGCGCGGCACCGGATGCGGGGTGACGGACGATCAGGGCATCGGCGCCGGCAGCGCGCAGGGTCAGCGCGGTGTCGCGCAGCGATTCGCCTTTCGACACCGACGAACTCGACGCGGACACGTTGATCACGTCCGCGCTCATCCACTTTCCGGCGACCTCGAAGGAGACGCGGGTGCGGGTGGAGTTCTCGAAGAACACCGTCATGACGGTGCGGCCGCGCAGCGTGGGCAGCTTGCGGACCTCACGGCCGAGCAGCGCCTGCTCGAACCGTTCAGCGTCGTCGAGAAGCTCGGTGGCGGAGTCGCGGGTCAGGTCCGCGATGGAGAGCAGATGCTTCACGAAGCCTTGCCTCCCGAAATTTCCACGGCGTCGCGGCCGTCCTGTTCGTCGAGCAGAACCCGGACATCTTCGGTGCGCGCGGTCGGCACGTTCTTGCCGACATAGTCTGCGCGTAGCGGTAATTCGCGGTGTCCGCGATCGACGAGTACGGCCAGCTGGACAGCGTCGGGCCGGCCGAGGTCTCGTAACGCGTCGAGAGCGGCGCGCACCGAACGGCCGGAGAAGAGCACGTCGTCGACGAGGACGACGAGAGTGTGGTCGACACCGCCTTCGGGCACCGAGGTGCGCTCGAGTGGACGGTGTGGTTTGGTGCGCAGGTCATCGCGGTAGAGGGTGATGTCGAGTGACCCCACCGCGACCCGCACACCGGAGAAGTCTTCGATGCGGTCGGCGAGGCGGTGCGCCAAGGTGATGCCGCGGGTCGGGATTCCGAGCAGGACGACGCGGGGTGCGTCGTCGGAGGCATCCAGTGCGGTCTTCTCGATGATCTGATGCGCGATTCGCGCAATGGTCCGGCTGACATCAGCAGCAGACAATAGTTCGCGGGCCTGTGCGGCCACGCCGGGTGTCGACTCGGGTGAAGCTGTGGACCTGTCCTCGGACATGGCCATCCAGCGACCTCCTTCTCCGCCTCACTGGACGGGTCGTTAAAGGATGCCTGACGGTCAATGAGCCTATCAGCGGCCCGACAGCACTCGGCCCCGTTCGCAGGTGAAGCTCAACACAGCAGCTGCGGAGATTCGACCGTCGGCATCGACGGAAACGCGTCGAGCGGGCCCCGTCAGGAGAACCTGAGCGGACCCGCTCGACGCGGAAACTGAGCCGGGCCCTGTCAGGACCGGTCGGCACCTGCCGAATCTGCCCCGGGGGTCTGCCCCTCGGCGGCAGCCGGACGGGCCGAGGTGGCCGCGGCCGCGGCACGCACCTGGTCGGCGAGTGTCACGATCTGGCCGAGCACACCGTTGATGAAGGCCGGCGAATCGTCGGTCGACAGTTGCTTGGCCAACTCGACGGCCTCATCGACGGCAACCACGGGCGGCACATCGGTGGTGTGGAACAACTCCCACACCGACAACCGCAGGATCGCGCGATCCACGGCAGGCAGGCGATCGAGTGTCCATTCGTGCAGATGGTCGGCGATCGTGCGGTCGATCTCGTCGAGATGCTCGGCGACGCCGCGGATGATCGTCTGTGCGTACGGCGGCACCGGCGCGACCTGATCGTCGCGGAGGGCAAGTGCGACCCGATCGGCCGCGAGGTCGACCGGGTGGGTGTCGCGGGCTTCCGCTTCGAACAGCAGGTCGACGGCGCGTTTACGCGCCTTGTGACGGGCTCCGAGTTTCTTCTGGGTACCGGACACTCAGGAGTTCACTCGCCCCAGGTAGTTGCCGTCGCGGGAGTCGACCTTGAGCTTGTCGCCGGTGTTGATGAACAGCGGGACCTGGATCTCGGCGCCGGTTTCGAGAGTTGCGGGCTTGGTGCCGCCGGTGGAGCGGTCGCCCTGCAGGCCGGGATCGGTGTGCTTCACGACCAGCTCGATGGTGACGGGCAGCTCGACGAACAGCGGCAGCTCCTCGTGGGTGGCCACCTGGACCGGCATGTTCTCGAGAAGGAACTTCGCGCCGTCGCCGAGCAGCTCGGGCGTGATCGAGATCTGGTCGTAGGTCTCGCCGTCCATGAAGACGTAGTCGGTGCCGTCGTTGTACAGGTACGTCATGTCGCGACGGTCGACCGTGGCGGTCTCGACCTTGACACCGGCGTTCCACGTCTTGTCGACGGTCTTGCCCGACGTCACGTTCTTGAGCTTCGTACGCACGAAGGCGGGCCCCTTGCCCGGCTTGACGTGCTGGAACTCGATGATCTGCCAGAGCTGGCCTTCGATCTTCAGAACGAGCCCGTTCTTGAAATCACTGGTGTCAGCCACTTACTTCGCGTCTCCTAGAGTCGGGGGGACCGTTCTTATACGACGGTCAATGTCTTGGCGGTGAGCGTCAACAGCTCCGGAGACTGCTCGCGCACCACGAGCGTGTCCTCGATCCGCACGCCTCCGCGCCCCGGGAAGTACACACCCGGCTCGACGGTCACCGCCGCACCGGCGACAAGTGTACCGGTCGCGGCCGCACCGATTCCGGGCGCTTCGTGGATCTCGAGGCCGACTCCGTGCCCGAGGCCGTGCACGAACAACTCTGCGTGCCCGGCCGCGGCGATCACCGAGCGGGCGGCGGCGTCCACGTCGGCGCATTCGATTCCCGGCGCAAGGGCCTCCCGTCCGGCGCGTTGGGCGCGTAGCACCACGTCGTAGACGTCGCGCTGCCAGTCGGCGGCACGGTCGAGGACGTAGGTGCGGGTCATGTCCGAGTGGTAGCCGCCGACCTGTGCTCCGAAATCGAACTTCACGAAGTCCCCGGTGGCGAGCACCGCGCCGGTCGGCCGGTGGTGAGGCACCGCGGAGTTGGCGCCTGCCGCGACGATCGTCTCGAACGAGATGCCGTCGGCGCCGTGCTCGAACATGCGCCATTCGAGGTCGCGTGCGACCTCCTTCTCGGTACGTCCCGGTCGCAGGCCACCCGCGGCGATCAGGTCGGCGAGCGCCCGGTCGGCGGAACCGCACGCCTGTCGGAGCAGGTCGATCTCGTGTTCGTCCTTGACCATGCGCAGCTGTTCGACGAGGCCCGGGGCGGCCGCGAAGGACACGGCGGCGTCGAGGGTGTCCCAGCGGGCGCGGTCGTCGACGGTCACGACGTGACTTTCGAAACCCCATGTCCGGCTCGCTCGATGCCCGGCGGTGCCGACCAGATGCGCAGCGGACGCTCGCGCGATCTCGATGCGGAGATCGGGGACCTGTTCGGCCACCTGCGACAGGTAGCGGCCGTCGGTGCAGATCAGGGTGTCTGATTCGTCGCCGTCGTCGGCGGTCGACACGAGCAGGGCGGCATTCGATCCGGTGAATCCGGTGAGGTACCGGATGTTGAGCAGATCCGTCACCAGCAGGGCGTCGAGGGCGCGGTCGGCCAGGAGTGCGCGCAGTGCCGCGCGGCGGGAAGCATGATCGGCGGGCATGTCGTTCAACGTACCGCGCAGAGGAAATGTGGGGCCGGACACATTCCCGCCCCGGCAGCCGTTACCCTCGGGTACATGAAACCCTGGTTGCTTCGCGGGCTCGGGCTCGCCGTGGTCCACGTCGTGGTCCGTGTCCTGCTCGGTGCCGCACTGATCCAGTGGCCGCTGCAGGGGTCGATCCTGCGGTGGGCAGGGCTGGCCGTGGTCATTCTCGCGGCGGTGGCGTGGGCCGGCCTCGACGGGATCCGCGACCGTCGCGCCCATCCGGACGCAGAGGACGGCGACGATCTGACGATGCGGTGGCTCGCCGCCGGTGCGGTCACCGGCCTCGTCGGCGGGTTCGTGACGTGGCTGGTCGACACTGTCACCGCAATTCCGGTGGGCGTGAAGTCGTTGCTCTTCGAACTGACCTCCGGCGCCGCCTTCACAGTGCTGTTGGTGTTCCTTCCCGCGATGGTCGCGGTCGCTGTCGGCCGGTTCCTCGTCCGCCACGACAGGCCCGGCGACGACGATTGGTCCGACCACTCGAACCGTCCGGAGCGCGAACCCGCGATGGCCGCGACGGAAGCCTGGCGCAACGACGAGGCGCCGACCGAGGTGTTTCCCGCCGTCGATCCGGAGACTCGCAACCGCGACCGCTGACACCGACTCCATATTCCTCAAACAACCCTATTGCTCCCTATTGACAGCTTAAGATAGGGAGCAATAGGGTTGTTTCATGTCGGAAGTCTTGTATTCAGTGGATCAGGTCGCAGAGCGCCTGGGATTACACGTGCGCACCGTCCGCAACTACGTGCGCGACGGAAAGCTCCCAGCAGTGCGCATCGGCAAGCAATACCGGATCGCCCGAGAAGACCTCGAAGCGTTCACCGGTCGCCCGGTGCCACCACCCCTCCGCGACAGCACCTCCACTGAGCGGCACAGCGAGGTGTCGAGCATCGTCGAGATCGACGCCGTCGACCCCCACACCGCCTATCGCCTCAGCACCCTGCTCACTGCCTCGGTGGCCCGCCGCGACGACGCCACCACATTGCGTCTCGATACGGTTTACGACGAACAACGCGGTCGCATGAAGGTCGTCATCCTCGGCAGCCTCGCCGACACCGCACGCCTTCTGGAATCCGTCGAGGCGGTGCTCGACTCATGAGCACCATCTACCGATCCGAGGCAGGCGGTCTTCGAATGATTCGGCGCTACCGCGAACAACTCGACGCGTGGCCGGTGCCCGCCGAGCACCTACGGGTCGACACTCGTGAGGGCGAGACCTTCGCCCTCACGTGCGGTCCTGCCGATGCGCCTCCCGTGGTGCTGTTGCACGGATCCGGTGCGAACTCCTCGACGTGGCGGGGCGACATCGCGTCCTGGTCGCGGCACTTCCGGGTGTTCGCGGTGGACATGGTGGGCGAACCGGGCCTGAGTGCCCAGTCCCGCCCACGCCTCGACACCGATGCGGTTGCACGGTGGCTCGACGACGTCCTCGACGCACTCGGCCTGACCGGTACCGCCCTGGTAGGAATGTCGCTCGGCGGGTGGAGCGCGCTCGACTACACCCTCCGCAGACCGGATCGGGTCGACCGTCTGGCGCTGTTGTGCCCGGGAGGGATCGGACGGCAGACCACGGGGCGTGTCGCCGCAGTCGCGGCGCTGAGCCTGTTCGGGCAATCGGGTCGACGCCGATCCGCGGCGCGGATGACCGGGCTCGCCCCCGACGATCCTGTCGTCGACGAGATCACCACCACCTTCGGGATCTTCCGGCCCCGCACCGAACGACTCCCCGTGTTCGACGACGCTGCACTGGCCGGCATCGACGTACCGGTGCTGGCGATCGTCGGCGACCGCGACCTGATGTTCGACTCCGCAGGCACGGCGTCGCGGCTCGAACGCGCCCTGCCCACCGCTCGCGTGCACGTCCTGCCCGGTGTGGGGCACGCGATTCTCGGCCAGACCGACACCGTGCTCGAATTCCTGCGCGAGCCGTAGCAGCGCTCAGTTTTCCGTCCGGCCGCAGTCGGTACTGCCAGAACCACCGACAAAGGAGAGAACATGGCCGAAACGCTCGACCTGTCCCCCGCTGCCGACCGGATGACCGGTCTCCTCGAGGGAATCGACGACGACCACCTGGATCAGCCCACACCCTGCGACGGGATGCCGGTCCGGGTTCTCATCGACCACGTGCTGGGCCTGTCCCTCGCGTTCGAGGCCGCCGCACGCAAGGACCTCGGCGCTTTCACCGACGCCGCTCCCTCACCCGGTGCGGCCGATCTGCCCGACGACTGGCGAACGGTGGGCCGCGACCGTCTCGCCGCGCTCCGCCTGGCGTGGCGGGATCCCGCCGCGTGGTCGGGTCCGACCCGAGCGGGCGGCCTCGACCTGCCCGGCAACATCGCCGGACTCGTCGCGCTCGACGAACTCGTCGTGCACGGGTGGGATCTCGCCGTCGCCACCGGCCGGTCGTACTCGTGCACGCCGTTCGAGATCGCCGCGTGCACCGCATTCGCCGAGTCGATCACCGATGAGCAGCGAGATGCCGGGGGCCTGTTCGGTCCGGCGGTTCCCGTTCCGGATCGCGCATCGGACCTCGATCGGTTGATCGGGCTCACCGGCCGCGATCCGGCGTGGGCACCTGACGGCACCTGACGGACTACAGCAGAACGGTGCCCGCGTCGGCCGTGCCCTGTCGTGCCACCTCGGAATAGGCGGCGGCCAGCAGCGACGGATCCGGGCCCTCGAGCCGGCCCGGTTTCGCAAGCCCGTCCAGTACCACGAACCGCAGCAAACCTGCACGGTTCTTCTTGTCGGTCTGCATGCCCGCAAGCAGATCACCGAAGGCGTCGGCCGCATACGTGGTGGGCAGACCCACCGATTCGAGGATCGTGCGATGCCGATCGGCGGTGGCGTCGTCGAGACGCCCCGCGAGCCTGCCCAACTCTGCGGCGAACACCAGACCGACGGACACCGCCGCGCCGTGGCGCCACTTGTACCGCTCGCGGCGCTCGATCGCGTGACCGAGAGTGTGGCCGTAGTTGAGGATCTCGCGCAAACTCGCTTCCAACAGATCCGCAGCGACGACCTTCGCCTTGACCTCGACCGACCGCCGGATCAGCTCGGGCAGCACGGTTCCGGTCGCGTCGAGCGCGGCCTCCGGATTCTCTTCGATCAAGTCGAGGATCACCGGATCGGCGATGAACCCGGTCTTGATGACCTCTGCCAGACCCGCGATGATCTCGTTGCGCGGCACGGTCTCGAGGGTCGCGAGGTCGACGAACACCGCCGACGGCTCATGGAACGACCCCACCAGGTTCTTGCCCGCCTCGGTGTTGATTCCGGTTTTGCCGCCCACGGCCGCATCGACCATCGCCAGAAGCGTCGTCGGAATGTGGTAGACGCGCACGCCCCGCATCCAGGTTGCGGCCACGAAGCCTGCGAGATCGGTGGCGGCGCCGCCACCCAGGCTGACGACAGCGTCCGAACGCGTGAGCCCGATCTTTCCGAGCACCTCCCAGCAGAATCCGGCAACCGCAAGTTCCTTGCCGTCCTCCGCATCCGGGATCTCGATGCGGTGAGCGTCGATACCGGACTCCGCCAGCGCCTCCCGCACCGCTTCCGCAGTGGCGGTCAGCGTCGGCTGATGGAAGATCGCTACTGTGCGCGTGCCCGCGAGCGTCTCCACGACGTCGCCGAGCAGTCCGCGTCCGATGACAACCGGGTAAGGCTGGGAGGTTTCGACGTCGATGCGTACCGGTTCGGTCACGGTGTACTGCTCCGATTCTCTTCGCTGGTCGTGTTGTTCGAATCTTTCTGCGCCGGATCGAGTTTGGCGAGCACCTGCTGCACGACTCGCCCGGGACTGCGGCCGTCGGTCCGCACCCGGATCGTCGCCGACTTCCGGTACAGCGGTCTCCTGCGCCGCATCAGATCACGGTACTTCTGCGCCGGATCCCCGCCGTTGAGCAACGGACGAGTGGTGTTCGACCCGGTACGGCGCAACCCTTCCGCGACGCTGAGCTCGAGGTAGATCACCGTGCATCCGACGAGTCGCTCTCGGGTCCGCTCCGACAGGATCGCCCCACCGCCGAGAGACACCACGCCGTCGTGCGAGGCGAGAGCATCCGCAACCACCTGCTCCTCGATTCGGCGGAACTCCGGCTCACCGTCCTCGGTGAAGATCTCGGGGATGGTCCGTCCGGTGACGCGTTCGATCTCCACGTCGGTGTCGAGCAACGGCACCTCGAGGGCCTGGGCGACCCGACGTCCGATGGTGGACTTTCCTGCCCCGGGTGGCCCGATCAGGACTGCGCGCGGCGCCATGATGTCACCGCGGCGGACGCGCCGCGATCCCCTTCATGTAATGGTCGGCGTTGCTCGCGGTCTCCGCCAGCGAATCGCCACCGAACTTCTCGAGCGCCGCCTGTGCAACGACGAGAGCCACCATCGCTTCGGCCACCACACCTGCTGCCGGCACCGCACACACGTCGGAACGCTGATGGATCGCGACGGCCTCTTCGCCGGTGCTCATGTCGATGGTGGACAGGGCCCGCGGCACCGTCGAGATCGGCTTCATGGCTGCGCGTACGCGCAGCGCCTCACCGTTGGTCATGCCACCCTCCAGACCGCCGGCGCGATTGGTCGACCGCACCACCCCGTCCGATCCGGGCACCATCTCGTCGTGGGCGGCGCTACCGCGGCGACGCGCGGTGTCGAAGCCGTCGCCGACCTCGACACCCTTGATGGCCTGAATGCCCATCAGCGCCGCGGCAAGGCGGGAATCGAGACGTTCGGCGCCACTGACGAACGAACCGAGGCCCACCGGCAGACCGTGCACCACGACCTCGACGACACCGCCGAGGGTGTCACCGTCGCGCTTGGCGGCCTCGATCTCACTGATCATCGACTCTTCCGCTGCCTTGTCGACGGCACGGACGGGGCTCGCGTCGATCGCGTCGAGGTCTGCAGCCGACGGCTCTCGGCCGACGTAGGGGTCGGAGGCGCCGATGGAGATGACATGCGAGATGACCTCGGCGCCGAAGACCTGACGCAGAAAGTTGCGGGCCACGGTTCCGGCCGCGACACGAGCTGCCGTCTCTCGCGCACTCGCGCGTTCGAGCACGGGACGTGCGTCGTCGAATCCGTACTTGAGCATGCCCGAATAGTCGGCGTGGCCGGGCCGAGGGCGGGTCAGCGGTGCGTTGCGCGCCTGTCCTGCGAGCAGTTCGGGGTCGACCGGGTCGGCTGCCATGATGGTTTCCCACTTGGGCCATTCGGTGTTGCCGATCTCGATGGCGACGGGACCGCCGAGTGTGAGTCCGTGCCGGACGCCACCGATGATGGTGACCTTGTCTGCCTCGAACTTCATGCGCGCACCGCGTCCGTAACCGAGGCGTCGCCGCGCGAGCTGCTCCGAGATGTCGTTCGATGTCACCTCGACACCAGCAATCATGCCCTCGAGCATCGCAACGAGGGCGGGACCATGGGATTCTCCGGCAGTTATCCAGCGCAGCACGCGTCCATCCTTCCATGGTCGCCGGGCGAGTTGTGACGCCACCCTGGTCAACCTGCGGACAGCATTGCCAGCACCGCCGCGGCACACATCGACGGACCGTGCGGCACCACTGTGGAAGCGGAAGACCGATCCCCCGACCAAGCCGGGTGGACGCGCCGCCACAGGAGCAGGAGCGACCCGGCGACGGCGGTGAGCAACGGCGGGAGCAGCAGCACGATCATCCAGGCTTGTGCTCCGGCGACGCCGGCCGCAGCGCCGAGCCCGATCGCGAGTTTGACGTCGCCCGCACCCAGCGAGCGTGGGGAGAGAAGGTGGGCGCCGAGCATCATCGCAGTCAGCAGGGCCGCCCCGACCACGGCGGCACGCCCGTGGCCCGAAACGATCCCGGCCGCCACGACCACCGGGCCCCCACCGAGGGTGAGCACGTTGGGAAGCCTGCACACCAGTACATCGACACCACTTGCGCACACGCACCACCACGTCAGCAGCGCGATCGCCGCCATCGCGGCTCCGGACGGCGCCGTGGTCGCGAGCGCAGCGCCTGCTGCGCACGCGATCTCGCATGCTCCGCGCCACGGTTCCTGTCCGGACAGTCGCGCGGTCAGCTTCCGCACAAGTACACCGGCCACCACTCCCAGAAACACCATCACGACGAGAATCACGCGTTGCAGCATGAGCCTTTCGCGCGGCCTGTGGGAGCAACCGACGCCGGAATCATCGAATCTGTGGATCGATGCGGTCCCTGTGGACAACTCGGCGTGCAAGCATGAGCAGATGGGTCGCCCCGGGTGTGGGAGGAGCTTCGCGGATGCAGGTGCCAGAACTTCTCGAGCACGTCGGATCCGCGATCGATATCGTCGGCGTCGCGGCGATCGTGCTCGGAGCGACGGTATCCACCTGGATCGCGCTGGATTCCTGGCGACGCAGGAACGGCACGAAAATCTATGAGCCCTATCGCCGCAATCTCGGGCGGTCGATCCTGCTCGGGCTCGAGTTCCTGGTCGCGGCGGACATCATCAAGACCGTCGCGGTCACGCCCACGTTCACGTCGGTAGGGGTGCTCGCGGTCATCGTCTTCATCCGTACCTTCCTCAGCTGGTCGCTCCAGCTCGAGATCGAAGGCCGGTGGCCGTGGCAGAAGGACGAGACGAGCACTACGGCGGGCTGAGCTCGTCGCGTCGCCGCAGCAGGAACCGCCGTTGCCCGCCTGTTCGGCCGGGTGGTGCATAGGTATCTGATTCGACATCCGCTTCGACAACCGAACCGGAATGTCCTCGATTCTCTAGCCGAGGCCGACGGCCGCCGCCATCGCCTCCTTCGGTGCGGGGCGGCCCGTGAACTGTTCGACCTGGCCGAACGCCTGGTGCAGCAGCATGTACAGGCCGGATACGACGACGCTGCCCCGCGCCTGTGCGGCGGCACCCAGCGGGGTCGGCCACGGATCGTAGATCGCATCGAGAATGAACGGAGCCTGCGCCAACGCCTCGGCATACGGTGCTGCCGCAGCAGCAGGCACCGTCGAGACCAACGCTCCGGATGCAGCGCACACCTCCCCAAGCGCCGGATCGTCGAACGACACCCACCGCGGCGTGACACCCACCGCCGCGGCGCAGTCGAAGGTCTCGGCGGCCCGCTGCTCCGAGCGCGCCACGATCGTCACCTCGCGGACACCCAGGTCGGCAAGGCCGACGATCGCGGGGCGTGAGGTGCCGCCGTTGCCGACGACCACCGCAGATCGTCCCGTCAGATCGGTCACGCCGATGGTGCCGAGCGCACCGCTGACACCGTCGATGTCGGTGCAGTCGGCCCGCCAGCCTCCCTCGATCCGGAGGAGGGTGTTCGCCGAGCCGATCGCCACCGCCCGCGCAGTGCGTTCGGTAGCGAACTCGAGCGCCGCGAACTTGCCGGGCATCGTGACGGACAGGCCGACCCACTCGTCGCCGAGACCCGACACGAGCCCCGGCAGCTGCTCACCCGAGCATTCGATGCGCTCGTAGGTCCAGTCGGTCAGTCCGAGTGCCCGATACGCGGCGAGATGGAGCAGTGGAGACTTCGAATGTCCGATCGGGCTACCGAGTACCGCTGCTTTTCGAGGCGCAGTCGTGCGAGATGTGTTCGTGCTGTCATCTACCACTGTCGAGGATTCCGCTTTCGAGAGCCAGACGAGTGTTGACGAGGTGTTCGTCGTAGGTATCGGCGAACAGGGTGGTGCCCTGGTCGTCGATCGTCACGAAGTACGTCCAGTCGCCCGTTTCCGGGTTCTCCACTGCCTGCAGAGCACCGATGCTCGGTGATGAGATCGGGGTCGCAGGCAGACCGACGCTCGCGTACGTGTTCCACGGGGTGACGCGGGCGCGGTCCGCGTCGGTGGTCGCGAGTTCGGTCTCGTCGAGCGCGTAGTTGACCGTGGAGTCGAACTGCAGCATCTGGTCGATCTCGAGTCGGTTGAGGATCACCCGCGCGACCCGTGCGAAATCGTCCGGCAGGGCTTCACGCTCGACCAGTGACGCGGCGACGAGCATCTCGTACGGCGTCAGACCCACTGTCGGTGCAGCCTCTACGATCCCTGTCTCGTCGTACCGGGCAGCGCTTCCGGTCACGAGCGTGCGCAGCACCTCGACGGGTTCGGCCGACGGGTCGAAATCCCAGCTACCCGCCGCGATGAGGCCTTCGAGTTGACGCTCCCGATCCGGGACCTGCGCCACGGCGTCGCGGGCCCACACCGGCACCCCGAGCGCATCGAGATCGGTGGTGGCCCCGGCCGCAGCGAGTTCCTCGTAGGTCAGACACTGCGTCGCACCGACATCGTCGTAGCAACTCGATTCCGCGATGAGGGTGTAGATGCCCTTGCGGACAGCCCCGGTGTTGACGTCGCGGATGTCGTGGAGCTGACGTCCCTCCGAGACGACGAGCGCACCCACCCGGCTCTCCGGGGCCACGAGTGCGCTGACCGCATCGACTCCGGAGACGTTGGTGGGGATTGCGTAGAAGCCGGGGTGCACGGCGTTCATGCCGGCATTCTGCACCGCGGCGTTGTAGAACGCGTCGGCACTGGCGACCACACCCTTGTCAGCGGCCTCACGGCCGATCTCGGTTGCGGTCTCGCCCGAATTGACCTGCACGATGGCCACCGGACCCGCGGGGCCGGTGAAATCGGGCGGCAGTCCGGGCCCCAGGAACCGGTCGTAGGCGAAGTAGCCACCACCGACCACCACGATGAGCAACAGCACCGCCGCCAGCGAACCGACGACCTTGCCTCGTTTCCGGCGCTTCGACGACGCCGTGGTCTCGGCTCGCTGTGCCGCCGTAGCCCCTACCGCGGCCGGGGCAGCGCGCTCGTCGTCGTCCCACGACTGGTCATCTGCTTCGTCGTCGGCAGGTACCGCGGCGATGGTCTCGGTCCGATCGAACACACCGGACTCGCCGTAGCCTGCACCGTCGTAGCCTGCCCCGTCATAGTGACCGTCGCTGTAGTCGTCCTTTCGACGCTGGGCATACGAGTAACCACCGACGTATTCGTCGTCGCTGCTCGGTTGCCGGGGACCGTCTTCGGCCCGAGGCTCCTGTGGCGGCGGCCCGTCGAACACGCCCTCCTCGAAATGCAGCACGTTGGTGGGATCGTCGTCCGGATGCCGACCACGTGCAGATCGGGCCTGGCCGTACTCGTCGCGCGGCGGCGCCGCGGCCGGGGGTGGGGGGGTGTAGCGGCCGGCGGTGTCGTAGTTGCCGGCGTAGGGATCGCTGAACATTCCGCCCTGCCGAGCATCGGGAGTGTCGTCGCCGCCGTACCGTCCGTCTCGGGTCACCGGCCGCTCCCCTGGTCCCCGTCTGCCACGTTCAATGTTGCACTCCGCTCGTCCAACCAACCTTGCAAGATGGCGACGGCCGCGGCCTGGTCGATCACCGGCCGCGCACCGCGCGCGCTGACTCCACTGTCGCGAAGCGCACGCGCCGCAGTGACCGTGGTGAAACGTTCGTCGGCCATCCGAACGGGAACCTCGGGGATCTGCCGACGAAGTCGACGCGCGAATTCGCTCGTCAGTTTCGCGGCTTTGCCCGGCTCACCGCGCAGGGTCTGCGGCAGCCCGACGATAACCTCAACCGCCTCGTATTCCATAACGATCTGGACAATGCGCCGGATGTCGGGCGCGTCGGGGCCGCGGTCCTTGGACCGAGGCACAGTCTCGACCGGGGTAGCGAGGATGCAGTCGGGGTCGCAGGAGGCCACCCCGATGCGCACACTGCCGACATCGATGCCGATACGACGTCCCCGGCCCGGATCATCCGAACCGGGACGATCGGGGCCGGGCAGCTCTGCCACGATCAGCCGGCCAGCTCGCGCAGCCGGCTACGGAACGCGTCGAGCGCCGCATCGATTCCCGAGGCGTCGGTCCCCTGTCCCTGGGCCATGTCGGGCTTGCCGCCGCCGCGACCACCGATCGCCGGTCCGAAGCTCGACACGAGGTCGCCGGCCTTGATGCCCGCGGCCCGAGCAGCGTCGTTGGTCGCCACGACGAACGGTACCTTTTCGTCGGCACTGCCGAGGAGCAGCACCACGACCGGGTCGCTGCCGAGACGCCCACGAACGTCGGACACCAAGGTGCGCAGGGCATTACCCGACACGCCTTCGGGTGCCCGACCGGCGACGACGAGGAGCTCGCCCATGCGCTCGGCCTTGTCGGCGAACGAACCGGCCGCAGCAGCGACGTTCGCGGCGCGCGTCTTCTCGAGTTCCTTCTCGGCAACCTTGAGCCGCTCGAGAAGCGATTCGACTCGCCCCGGAACCTCGTCCGAGGGCACCTTGAGGGTCGACGACAGACCCGCGAGCAACGCGCGCTCCTTCGCCAGGTGCCGATAGGAGTCCAGGCCGACGTAGGCCTCCACGCGGCGGACACCCGATCCGACCGACTGCTCGCCGAGCAGCGTGACGGTGCCGACGTGCGACGAGTGCTGTACGTGAGTGCCGCCGCACAGTTCCATCGAGAACGGCCCGCCGATCTCCACGACGCGCACTTCGTCGCCGTAGTTCTCGCCGAAGAGCGCCATCGCGCCCATCTTCTTGGCCTTGTCCAGGTCGGTGACGAAGGTGTTCACCGCGTAGTTCGCGGCGACGGCTTCGTTGGTGACGGTTTCGATGTCCTGCTTCTGCTGTTCCGACAGTGCACCGGGCCACGAGAAATCGAAACGCAGGTAGCCGGGCTTGTTGAGCGAGCCCGCCTGCACCGCGTTCGGGCCGAGGACCTCCCGCAGCGCGGCATGCACCAGGTGAGTGCCCGAGTGTCCCTGCGTGGCGCCCTTACGCCATTCCGGATCGACCTGCACGAGGACGGCGTCACCTTCGACAACCTGACCTTCGAGCACCGTGACCTTGTGCACCCACAGTTGCTTGGCGATCTTCTGCACGTCGTTGACCTTCACGCGCAGACCGGTCGCGGTGATGGTGCCGAGGTCGGCGATCTGACCGCCGGCCTCCGCATACAGCGGGCTCCGGTCGAGGATCAGCTCGACGTCCTGTCCGGCGCTCGCCGCATGCAGGCGCTCACCACCGGTGATGACGGCCAGTACGTGCGCCTCCGAGACGAGTTCGTTGAAGCCGGTGAACTCGGTGGGGCCGCGGTCGAGCAGTTCCTTGTAGACGGTCAGGTCGGCGTGCGCATGCTTGCGCGCGCGGGCGTCGTCCTTGGCGCGCTGCCGCTGCTCGGCCATCAGCGAACGGAAACCGTCCTCGTCGACCGTGAGTCCGGCCTCGGACGCCATCTCTAGGGTCAGGTCGATCGGGAACCCGTAGGTGTCGTGCAGCGCGAAGGCCTCGGCACCGCCGAGTACAGCCCTGCCCTGCGCCTTCGCCGACTCGACAGCACCTTCGAACAGCTTGCTTCCGGTGCCGAGGGTCTTGAGAAACGCGGTCTCCTCACCCACGGAAACGGTCTCGATGCGCGAGAAGTCGGTGGCGAGTTCGGGGTACGACGGGGCCATGGTGTCGCGGACGACAGCCATGAACTCGGCCATGACCGGCCGATCCGCACCGAGCAGCCGTGCCGATCGGACGATGCGGCGCAGCAGGCGGCGCAACACGTAGCCGCGGCCGTCGTTACCGGGGTTGACGCCGTCGACGATGAGCATCGCGGCGGTGCGCGCATGGTCGGCGATCACCCGGAAACGCACGTCGGAGCTGTGGTCGGCGCCGTAGCGGCTGCCGGTCAGTTCCTGTGCCTTGTCGATGACCGGGCGCAGCAGGTCCGTCTCGTAGACGTTTTCGACGCCCTGCAGCAGGAACGCGACACGCTCGACGCCCATGCCGGTGTCGATGTTCTTCTTCGGCAGCGGGCCGAGGATCTCGAAGTCGTCCTTGCTGGTGCCCTCGCCACGCTCGTTCTGCATGAACACGAGATTCCAGATCTCGATGTAGCGGTCCTCGTCGGCCTCGGGGCCGCCTTCCATGCCGTAGTCGGGGCCGCGGTCGTAGAAGATCTCCGAGCACGGGCCGCACGGGCCGGGGATGCCCATCGACCAGTAGTTGTCCTTCATGCCGCGGCGCTGGATCCGCTCGGCCGGGAGACCGATCTTGTCGTGCCAGATCGAGTAGGCCTCGTCGTCATCGAGATAGACCGTCGCCCAAAGCTTTTCGGGGTCGATCCCGTATCCGCCCTCGTCGGCGGCGTCGGTGAGCAGCGACCACGCGTGCGTGATGGCCTCTTCCTTGAAGTAGTCGCCGAACGAGAAGTTGCCTGCCATCTGGAAGAAGGTGTTGTGCCGGGTGGTGATGCCCACCTCTTCGATGTCGAGGGTGCGTACACACTTCTGCACCGAGGTCGCCCGCGAGTAGGGCGGGGTCTGCTGCCCGAGGAAGAACGGCACGAACGGGACCATGCCTGCGTTGACGAACAGCAGGTTCGGGTCGGCCAGGATCAGCGAGGCACTCGGCACTTCGGTGTGGCCGGCCTTCACGAAGTGGTCGAGAAAGCGCCTGCGGATCTCGTGGGTCTGCACGTCGATGGTCCTTTGTGGTCTGGCGGTTGCGGAGCTGCCCGGCATGGGCTACCGATCACGCGAATCGGCCATATATCACCTTATCGCGCCCCCTCTGGTCCTCGTCGCTCCGCTCCTATCCGAGCGAAAGTGCCGTTCGTCTCCTCAGATCGATCGGGTGTGCCGTTCGCTCGGATGGGGCGGCGGACTCGCTACCGCTCGCCGCGCACGATCCGACGGAGCTTCGGTACTCGTGACGACAATTCACGCTCGACACCGTGGCCTGTCGGCTCGTAATAGTCGACGCCCACCAGCTCGTCGGGCGGGTACTGCTGTGCGAGGACTCCGTCCGGGTGGTCGTGCGGATACCGGTAGCCGATGGCATTGCCGAGCTTCTGCGCACCCTGGTAGTGACCGTCACGCAAGTGACTCGGGACGGCCCCGGCCTTACCTGCCTTCACATCGCCGATCGCAGCGAAGAGCGCGGCGGTCACCGACCCGGACTTCGGCGCCGTCGCGATGTGGATGGTGGCCTGCGCGAGTGCTAATTGCGCCTCGGGCATGCCGACCTGCTGGACCACCTGGGCAGCGGCCACGGCCGCCTGGAGCGCGGTGGGATCGGCCATACCGACCTCTTCACTGGCCTGGATCATCAGACGCCGCGCGATGAATCTCGGATCCTCCCCCGCGACGATCATCCGGGCGAGGTAGTGCAATGCTGCATCGACGTCGGAGCCTCGCAGCGACTTGATGAAGGCACTGGCGACGTCGTAATGCTGATCTCCGTCGCGGTCGTACCGGACCGCCGCCTTGTCGATACTGGACTCGACGGTCCGGAGGTCGATGACCGCATCGGTGTCACCGGCACGGTCCAATGCGGTCTCCGAGGAGGCCTCCAACGCCGTCAGCGCCCGGCGGGCGTCGCCACCTGCGAGTCGCACGAGGTGATCGAGTGCTTCATCGGTCAGCGTGACCGTCCCGCCGAGACCCCGCGGATCCGTGCGGGCGCGGTCGAGCAGTGCACGGATGTCGTCCGGCCCGAGTGGCTGCAACTGCAGCACCAGAGAACGCGACAGCAACGGTGCGACGACGGAGAAGGACGGGTTTTCGGTGGTCGCAGCGACGAGCAGCACGATCCGGTTCTCGACCGCCGCGAGCAGCGCGTCCTGCTGGGTCTTGGAGAACCGATGGACTTCGTCGATGAACAACACGGTCTGCTCACCCTGAGTCAGCCGGCGGCGTGCCAGGTCGATGACGGCACGGACGTCTTTGACACCTGCAGACAACGCGGAGAGGGCCTCGAAGCGCCGACCGGTGGCCCCGGAGATGAGCGACGCGAGGGTGGTCTTGCCGGTGCCCGGAGGCCCATAGAGGACGACGGAGGCGGCGCCGGACCCTTCGACGAGTCGCCGCAGCGGAGCGCCCGGCTCGAGCAGGTGCTGCTGGCCGAGGACCTCGTCCAGGTTCGCCGGACGCATCCGTGCCGCCAGCGGTGCGTTCGGCCCGGTCGGGCCGACGGGGGCACGGCGGATCGACGGTTCGGGGTCCGGCTCGGGCTCGCGCGGCGCCTCGAACAGGGCGTCCGGTTCGGACGACGGGTCGTTTGCCCCGAAAAGATCACTCACTCCGTCGACGCTACAAGCGCCACCACCTTCTGAGCGAATGTGCCGTTCACCGGCCGGGCGTGCAGCAGAGACATCAACCCGCGACGCGCTGGTCCAGGCGTTCGAGGACCGCCCGCGCGTGTGCTGCAACGTCGTCGTGGCCGGCGCCGGTCGCGAAATCCGCCAGCAGTGACCACCGAGAACTCAGCGCTGGGAGTCGCGTCATGGACAGTTCGTGGGCGCGCACCGATGCGATACGGGCGTGATCCTCGGGCAGGAACAGGTGCGTACTCAACCAGACGCAGGCAAGTTGGGCGTCGAGGAGACGCTCGGCGAGAACTTCGTCGTAGGCGAGCTGCGGCCACATGCCCACCACCTCGGCGCGCCATGCATCGGCCATGTCCCGTACCCGATCGGAGGTCAGGGGTGCCGCGCACAGGCACAGCGGGAACGAGGTGAGCGCGTACGCGATGTCGAGCGTCGCGTCGCGGAATCCACCCCATTCGTAATCGAGGAACTGCACCCCGTCGTCGCCGACGACGACATTGTCGGGGCAGAGATCCGACGGGCTGAAGGCGCGGAAGCGGCCTCCGGTGAACAGCTTCGCGGCGCGTTCCGCGCGGTCGAGCACCGACTGGGGAACGGCGAGTCCGAAATCGGCTGCGAGCAGTTCGGGTACACCCCGGACCGCGTCGATGGCCTGTTCGGCAACGGCATCGCTGACGGACGCGACGCCGGCCCGGCGGAGCAGAGCCGAGAAATCTTCCTCACGGCCGACAGTCGCGGCATGCATGCGGCCGAGCGCCTGCGCGAGCGCCATGAGCGTGTTTCCGACGGTGTCGGTGTCGCCACTCCGCAGCAATGTCGCCAGCGGGGTGGCGTCGCCGAGGTCGCTGAGCACCAGAAGTCGGGTCTCGAAGTCGTAGGCGAGCAGCTCGGCACCTGGCCGGTGGTCTTTGGCGAGCGCTGTTGCGAACTGGTACGAGACGGCTTCGCGAAGGAAGGCAACCTCTTCGTCCGTTGCCGCGCCGCGCAGGTCGACATGGCCGGCACCACGGGCCGGCGGCACCTGCTTCAGAACGAGGGTGCGCGGCAACGAGAAGGGGTTGGCAGCAACTCGGACGCGGAGCACCACCGATCGGCCACTGCCACCGAGATCCACAGGATCTGCGAGGGTGACCGGGGCGCCGGTACGACGAGTGAGCAGCTTCTCGGCTGCCTGCACTACCTTCGAAACGGGGTCTGCCAATGTTGCGGTCATCACCGAACAATCTACATCGTCGCGGTCACCGGCAGGGCGTACGGAATCCCCCATCGACACGGGACCAAGGTCCGCCGCCACCGGATCGGCTACGGCGATCTGCCTGACAATTCCGGGTTTCGCCTGATCATCGACGTGTTTCGCAGAAACGGACAATCTGCACGGAACCCACGCGCCCTCGCTGAAAGTTCTTCTCGGAAGCGCGAACCGAGAAACCCTTTCGAGTCATTCGCGCCCGTCGTCACGCGTCGATTCGGCATATCGCGCAATTCCGTCGAGTCCGAAATTTCAGACTTCGAATGACCGGCGGGGCGCGCTCACTGAGGTGAAC
>NZ_JBHWWZ010000031.1:0-58448 GCF_042730275.1 Rhodococcus sp. NPDC060086 | reverse complement strand
CGGCCGGACCGGGAGTCACTCCGGTCCGGCCGTTGCCGGGCGCGCTCATGGTTCTGTGTCCGCTTCGATGGAGGGTCAGCGACTACTGGGAACCGGCGGAGCCTGCAGCGTTCGGAGGCTCCTTGGCGGTGTTGACGGCAGGATTCGCCGGTGCTCCACCGGGCAGAGCATCGCCCTTCATCGAGGCGCGGATCTGTTCGAGACGGCTGTGACCTGCCATCTGGACCGTGGCCTGTTGCACATCGAGCATGCGACCCTGCACGGAGTTCTGAGCGAGTTCGGCCGAGCCGAGCGCCGTCGCGTAACGACGCTCGATCTTCTCGCGCACAGCGTCCAAGCTCGGAGTGGACCCCGGCGCGGACAGCGTCGAATCCATGGATCGCAGCGATTCGCTCACGCGCTCCTGCATCTTCGCCTGCTCGAGCTGGCTGAGCAGCTTGGTGCGCTCGGCCACCTTCTGCTGGAGTGCCATGGCGTTCTGCTCGACGGCCTTCTTGGCCTGCGCTGCCGCTTGCAGCGACTGATCGTGCAGAACCTTCAGATCTTCGACCGACTGCTCGGCCGTGACGAGCTGCGCAGCGAACGCCTCAGCTGCGTTGGTGTACTGAATCGCCTTCTCCGTGTCGCCCGCGCTGCCGGCCTGATCGGCCATCATCACGGCCTGGCGAGCACTAGCGTTGAGCTTCTCGACCTCGTCCAGCTGACGGTTCAGCTTCATTTCCAGCTGACGCTGATTGCCGATCACGGATGCAGCCTGCTGCGACAGGGCCTGGTGCTGACGCTGTGCGTCTTCGATCGCCTGCTGAATCTGGACCTTCGGATCGGCCTTCTCATCGATCTTGGAGTTGAAGAGCGCCATGAGGTACTTCCAACCCTTGACGAACGGATTAGCCATGGGTGTGATCCCGCCTCCATCTGTACGCCGCGCCGAACGCGACCCGGTGTGCGTCCCTCGCGCACCGGTTCCGGTCCGCCGTGCCGGTCACCTTCGACTCGACCGATCCGACGATCCCACCTGGCGACTCGGGCCACCCCCCGGACGGTGGCCCACGCTGTGTCGCTTTCGTCCGTATCCGGCGACGCCGACACGGTCGTGATCCATGTTAGGCCGCGGCGAGCGCTCGCGCGGCCGGTGCCGGAATCACCACGCGGGTCTCCTGCGTGATGAGCGACTCCTGGGCAAGCAGCGGGTCCTGGGCAAGCAGGGCAGCATCGACCGTCTCCACACCCGACTCGGAGTGGGTCGAGCCCTGGTCTGCGTACGCACCCGGCATCACGACGTCCGCGCCGGTGCGTCGCAGAGTCCGCTCGGCGAGCGACTCACTGACGTCGAACATCACGTCGGACAGGGGTACGGCGAGTGCGTCGCAGATGGCGGCGAGCAGTTCGCTCGACGCTTCCTTCCGCCCTCGCTCGACCTCCGAGAGGTAGCCGAGGCTGACCCGGGCGCTGCTGGAGACTTCGCGCAGGGTGCGGCTCTGCGAAACACGGGTGCGCCGAAGGCTGTCACCGAGTGCCTCACGCAACAACAGCGCCATCGCATCCTCCTTCGTCCGACGTGCCTACAACTCGACCGTGCCTACAACTCGACAACGCGCGACACGGTCGCGAGGTTCCCGGGCATCCTCCGGACTTCGAATACCGCGGTGCACAGACATTACAACGCCGCCTGGGAGCCCAGTCGCGTGAGTAGCCCCGACACGGTCGCGTCGACCGCTCCAAGTCTGATCTGCCATCGATCGCCGCTGGCTTCCGGGCGGGTGACAGACGTCCCGGACGGCCCGCTGATCCCGAGAGACAGGGTTCCCGGAGGGTGGTCGTCCTGGGCGTCGGGCCCCGCGACACCCGTCAGCCCGACACCCCACGTCGCCGGGATCGCCTCCGAACGTCATGCGGAATCACCGTTCCGATGTGCTTGTTCGGCGCGACGCACGCCGGCGCGCAATCGCACCGCCTGGACCACGTAATCGATCCCCGTGACCACCGTGAGCACGACCGCCAGCACGATCAACGCCATGGCGAACGGTGCGACGACATCGGGTAGCGGAAGCAGGTACACACCGATTGCGACTGTCTGCACCAACGTCTTGAGTTTGCCGCCGCGGCTGGCCGGGATCACCGCGTGCCGCAGCACCGCGAAACGCAGCGCCGTGATACCCAACTCTCGCGCAGCGATGATGCCGGTGACCCACCATGACAAGTCGCCGAGCAGCGACAGGCCCACCAGTGCGGCGCCGATGAGCGCCTTGTCGGCGATCGGGTCGGCCATCTTCCCGAAATCCGTGACCAGGCCGAGCCGCCGGGCCAGCTGACCGTCGATGCGGTCGGTGATCGCAGCAATCGCGAAGACTCCGGCCGCGGTCAGCCGCCAGACGGTCTCGTGTCCGTCGCCGATGAACAGAAAGACCAGGAACACCGGAACGAGCGCAATGCGCATCACCGTGAGGATATTGGCGATGTTCCACAGTGGGACCGGGTCGTGCGCAGAACCAGCGTTCGGTCCTGGTGCGGCGCCGCTCCCGCCCGATGCGGCAACGGACTGGCGGGGCGTGCTCATGCGCCCACAATATCGGTACATTCACGCGCTACTGTTCACCGCATGACTTCACCGGCCGACGAACAGGACACGAACGACCGGATTGTCGTGCGGCGCGCCAGAACATCCGACGTGCCGGGGATCAAGCAATTGATCGACATCTACGCCGGGAAGATCCTTCTCGAGAAGAATCTCGTGACCCTGTACGAGGCCGTGCAGGAGTTCTGGGTCGCCGAACTCGCAGGCGAACTGGTCGGGTGCGGCGCTCTGCACGTCCTGTGGTCGGATCTCGGCGAAATTCGTACCGTGGCGGTGGATCCTAAGGTCACAGGACGCGGCACCGGGCATCTCATCGTCACGCGCCTGATCGAGGTCGCGCGCGAACTCGAACTCGAGCGGCTTTTCGTCCTCACCTTCGAAGTCTCGTTCTTCGCGCACCACGGGTTTGCGGAGATCGACGGAACACCGGTGACCTCCGAGGTCTTCGCGGAGATGTGCCGGTCGTACGATACCGGCGTCGCAGAGTTCCTGGATCTGAGCTATGTCAAGCCCAACACTCTCGGCAACACCCGGATGCTGCTCGCCTTGTGAGCACACCTCGAGATGTACGACCACCGAGATGTACGAGGATCGAACGGTCGATCCCGCACGGAAGTGAGAACCCATGGCCCTGTTCGCCGTCGAATACACCTACTCCGAGGCGACTGCCGCAGCTCGCGACGAACACCGTCCGGAGCACCGTGCCTGGCTCGGAAGTCTGGTCGAGGCAGGCACGGTGCGGGCGACCGGGCCGTGGGTCGACGGTTCCGGCGCGCTGATCCTCATCGATGTCGCCGACGAAGCAGCCGCACACGATCTGATGGCGCAGGATCCGTTCGCGCGGTCGACGCTGATCGACGCTGTCCGCATCACCGGCTGGACTCCGGTGATGGGCGTGTTCAACGACTGAGGTTCTTCTCCCCAGTCTTGCCGCCCTGATCCTTGTCGTCGTTCCTGGTCTTGAGCAGGCTCGCGACCGTCGTGATGACGAGAACCCCCACGATCACCATCAGCGACAACCCTGTGGAGATCTCGGGGACCGCTACGTGCTCGCCGCCGTTGATCCAGGAGAGCGTGTTCTCGTGCAGCGCATGCAACACGAGTTTTACGCCGATGAACGCAAGGATGACCGACAGACCGTACGACAAGAACACCAGACGCTCGAGCAGTCCACCGATCAGGAAGAACAGCTGCCGCAGGCCCATCAGGGCGAACGCGTTGGCGGTGAAGACCAGGTACGGCTCCTCGGTGAGGCCGTAGATCGCGGGAATCGAATCGAGTGCGAAGAGGATGTCGGTGAAGCCGATCGCGACGAGCGCGAGCAGCATGGGGGTCACCATCTTCTTACCGTTGATGCGGGTGACGAGCTTGTCGCCGTCGTATTCGTCGTGGACCGGCAGAAACTTGCGGGCGAGAACGACCATCTTGTTCTCCGACACGCTCTCGGTTTCGTTGCCGTGGTCGCGGATGAGCTTGACGGCCGTGTAGATCAGGAAGAAACCGAACAGGTAGAAAACCCAGCTGTAAGCGTTGATTGCGGCAGCGCCGACCGCAATGAAGATTCCGCGCATCACCAATGCCAGCACGATCCCGATCGTGAGGACCTTCTGCTGAAATTCGCGTGGCACCGCGAAGGTGGCCATGAGGATGACGAAGACGAAGAGGTTGTCCACCGACAGGGCCTTCTCGGTGACGTAGCCGGCGAAGTACTCACCGCCGTACGTCGGCCCCCACACCACGAAGACGACCACGCCGAAGAGGATCGCGATGGTGATGAACACTGCGGACCAGAAACCTGATTCGCGCAGTGTCGGCGCGTGCGGTTTACGGACGTGCGCGAAGAAGTCGAAGACGAACAGCCCGATGATCACCGCGATCGTGATCAACCAGGTCGTCAATGTGACGTGCATATGCACCTCGGCCTTCCGGTAGGTATGCGTACCTGCCGGAGGTCTCTCCCGCCCGGGGCCGAGCCTCGGACCGGCAGCCCCGGAACGGCAACGGTGCCGAACGTGTTGACGAGACTGCCGCGGATAAGGGGATACTCCCCTCCACAGCTCTCACGATTGTGCCACAGGCACCGCGGCGGGACTTCACGACGACACTTCGGCCGTAAGGCACGTCACCCATCACCCGGTCACGGGGTGTCCGGACATCAGGTGTCACTGCCATCCGATTCCGAGGGATCGCCACCGCCCCGGATCGAATAGAGCAGGCCATCGAGCTCGTCCGGCTTGACGAGGACTTCGCGGGCCTTGCTGCCTTCGCTCGGCCCTACCACGCCGCGGGTCTCCATGAGGTCCATCAGCCGTCCGGCCTTGGCGAAGCCCACGCGGAGCTTGCGTTGCAGCATCGAGGTCGACCCGAACTGGCTCGTGACGACGAGCTCGACCGCCTGCAGGAACACGTCGAGATCGTCGCCGATGTCGGGGTCGACGTCCTTCTTCTCCCCGGCCTTCGGCACCGTGACGCCCTCGTTGTATTCGGGCTCGGCCTGAGTCTTGGCGAAATCGACGACCGCCGAGATCTCCTCGTCGGTGATGAAGGCACCCTGCATGCGGACGGGTTTGCCTGCACCCATCGGCAAGAACAGCCCGTCACCCATACCGATGAGCTTCTCGGCACCCGGCTGGTCGAGGATGACCCGCGAGTCGGTCAGTGAGCTCGTTGCGAACGCGAGTCGTGAAGGCACATTCGTCTTGATCAGACCGGTCACGACGTCGACAGAGGGCCGCTGGGTTGCCAGGACGAGGTGGATTCCGGCGGCACGGGCTTTCTGGGTGATCCGCACGATCGCATCCTCCACGTCGCGCGGGGCGGTCATCATGAGATCCGCGAGCTCGTCGACGATGGCCAGAATGTACGGATACGGCCGGTAGACACGCTCGCTGCCCAGTGGTGCGGTGATCTCACCCGACTTGACCTTCGTGTTGAAGTCGTCGATATGCCTCACCTTGTTGGCCTGCATGTCCTGGTAGCGCTGCTCCATCTCCTCGACGAGCCACGCCAGAGCAGACGCAGCCTTCTTCGGCTGGGTGATGATCGGGGTGATCAGGTGCGGGATGCCCTCGTACGGTGTGAGCTCGACCATCTTCGGGTCGATGAGAATCATCCGCACCTCGTCGGGTGTCGCCCGGATCAACAGCGACACCAGCATGGAGTTGACGAAGCTGGACTTACCGGAACCGGTGGAACCGGCCACCAGCAGGTGCGGCATCTTCGCGAGGTTCGCGGAGACGAAGTCGCCTTCGATGTCCTTGCCGAGCCCGATGACCAGCGGATGGTGGTCGCGGCGAGTGGAGGCCGCCCCCAGCACGTCGGACAGGCGCACAAGTTCGCGATCGGAGTTGGGCACCTCGATCCCGACCGCGGACTTTCCGGGAATCGGTGCGAGCAACCGGACATTGTCGGTCGCGACGGCGTAGGCGATATTGCGGGCGAGTGCGGTGATCTTCTCGACCTTCACACCCGGCCCGAGTTCGACCTCGTACCGCGTGACGGTGGGGCCACGGGTGAACCCGGTAACCGCTGCATCGATCTTGAACTGCTCGAGTACCTCGGTGATCGCCTCGATCATCTGATCGTTCGCGGCCGAACGGGTCTTGGGCGGGTCGCCCTCGATCAACAGATTCAAGGAGGGCAACGTGTAATCGCCTTCGACGACGCGGTCCGGAACCAGCTGTTCCATGACGTCCGCGTCGGGCTCCGGCGGGGTGGGTGTCGGCACTGCCGCCGAGGCCGAGGCCTTCGGCTTGGTACGGGCCCGCGGTTTCGGGGCCTCCGGTTCGGGTTCGGGCGCGGGCATCGGCGCAGCGTCCGGTTGTGGTTCGTCCCACAACGGAAGCACCTCGGTGCGTGCATCGCCGTCGAACTCGTCGGTCGGGTAGTTCTCGCTGGGGGTGCGGCGACGCCGGGACCGCGGCTTCTCGGAGTCGTCCTCGTAGAGCAACGGGTTGAGATGGTCGGAGTAGCCGTCGTGCTCGGGGTGGTACTCGCCGTCTTCGTCGTAGTACCCATATCCGTCGTCGTCGCGGTAGGGAAGGCCGAAGTAGTCGCGGAAGAGCTCGGGTAGTTCGCGGATCGTGGTGCCGGTGATCAGCAGGATTCCGAATCCCATGGCGATCAACATGAGCGGCACCGACAACCACACCGTCAGGCCCGCGGTGATCGGGCCACCGACGGCAGCACCGACGAACCCGGCACCCTCCGACCGCCCCGAGACATCGGTGGGTGAGCCGGACGCGATGTGCCAGAGTCCCAGCGCGGGAAGCGCGACGAGAAGCGACCCGAGGACCAAGCGTGGCCGGGCCTCCGGCCAAGGTTCGGTTCGCATGAGCACCACCGCGATACCGAGAGCGACGAGAGGCAGTACCGCGCTTGCCCCACCGGTGACGGCACGCACTCCGGTTTCGACCCACTCGCCGACGGGGCCGCCCACACCGAACCACACCGAGCCGGCGACAATCACTGCGAATGCAACGAGACCGAGCGCGATGCCGTCACGCCGGTGACCGTGTTCGATCTCTGTCGCGCGGCCCATCGTCCGGGTGGTGGCGCCGAGACCCCGAGCGATCATGAACCAGCCGGCACCGACACTCTTGCCGATCGCGGTGAGCAGTCCTCCCGAGCCTCGACGCGGTTGCGGTGCCGGACCGCGACGCGCGCGCGCTGCCGGGGCTCGGCGAGTCGTGGCCGAGGCACGCGAACCGGAGGCCGAGGGCTTCCTCTTGGCGGGCGACTTCGCCGTCGAGGTCTTCGCCGTCGATGCCCTGGGAGTCGACTTCTTCGCGGTCGAGGCCTTCGCGGAACGTGCGGACGGTGTCTTCGCGGACGAGGTCGATGTGGCGGCAGCAGTCTTGGCCCGACCCGACGAGGTGGACGTGCGCGTCCCCGACCGTGACCGAGAGGTCGCGGGGGACGATGCGCGGCTACCCGACTTTCCTGCCATACCGCCAGGGTAGCCGCACCCACCACTCACGCACCGTCAGCAACACGGGAAGCACGCGGCGGCACTGATCACAACACCGGACCGCCGTCCGGCAAGGAGCACCGGGCACGCGCAGGTCAGAGTCCCCTGCGGGACGCCGCGAGCTCGGCGATATCCGCCTCACTCCCGTCCTGCTCGAGGCGAACCTCGTCGCGTCCGAATGCGTGGAGGAGCAGTTCGGACGGTTCCCCGCGCAGCACGACGGCGCGCGGCCCCCGCGAGCGGACGGTGACCCGGTCGCCGCCCGGGCGTTCGAAGTGCACGGTGATGTCGCTGCCGCTGTAGCTGGTGCGACCGATGGTCCGGGCGTACTTCCAGAGCAGCTCCTGGTCTTCCGCGGACAACCGCCGCGGTTCCCACCCGGATGCGCCTCGTCGCACGTCCTCGTGGTGCACGAACATCTCGGTTGCGTTCGCGACCGAATCGACGAGGTACAGGGGTGACCACTTCGGAGGCCCGGAATCGATGTCGGCGAGCAGGTGCGCCCACTGTTTGTCGGTCACCGCGCGCCGGACCTTCTCGGTGTGGCCGGCCAGCGCCGAGATCATGATTCCGGGCATCGCGTCGATGCGACGCTCGCGCACCAGCAGATGTGCTGCGAGATCGCGGGTCGTCCAATCCCCGCAGAGCGTCGGGGCTTCCGGGCCGACCTCCGACATTGTGCGGACCAAAGCGTGCCGTTCGCGTCGAGCAAGGCTCATTCGGCCACTCTAACGAGCATCTCGCGCGATGGCATCGACCGATCCTGCGTGTGTCTCAGGAGACCTCGATAACCGTGGGCACGATCATCGGCCGACGCCTGTACGTGTCGGCGACCCATCGACCGACGACACGGCGAATGCTCTGCGCGATGCGGTGTGTTTCGGTGATGCCCTCCGCAGCGAGTTGGTTGAGCGTCTTGTCGACGAGCTCGGCCGCCTCGGTCAGTGCGGTCGGGTCGTCGGAGAAGCCGCGCCCCGACACCTCCGGTGTGCTCACCGCACGACCGGTTGCCGCGTCGACAGCGACGGAGATCGAGATGAAGCCGCCTTCACCGAGGATCAACCGATCCGACAAGGTGGACTCGCCCACATCGCCGACGGATAGCCCGTCGACGTACACGTGTCCGACCGGCACCCGGCCGACGATCTCGGCGAGGCCGTCGACCATGTCGACGACGACGCCGTCTTCCGCGAGCACGATCCGTTCCTTCGGCACACCGGTGGCTTCCGCGAGCGCCGCGTTGGCACGGAGGTGACGCCACTCGCCGTGTACCGGCATCGCGTTGGTCGGCCGGACTGCGTTGTACAGGTACAGCAGTTCACCGGCCGACGCGTGGCCGGAGACGTGCACCTTCGCGTTCTGCTGCGTGACGACGGTGGCACCGCGCTTGGAGAGCCCGTTGACGACCGCGAACACCGAGTTCTCATTGCCCGGGATCAGCGACGACGCCAGCACCACGAGGTCGTTTTCCTTGACGTTGATCTGGCGGTGTTCGCCGCGTGCCATACGCGACAGCGCCGACAACGGCTCACCCTGCGAACCCGTCGATACCAGCACGAGCCGATCATCGGGCAGCGATGCCGCGGTGTCGATGTTGACCTCGAGGCCGTCCGGCACAGTGAGGTAACCGAGGTCCTGCGCGATCTGCATGTTGCGGACCATGGAACGGCCGACGAACGCGACGCGACGGTTGTAGCGGTGTGCGACGTCGACGACCTGCTGGATTCGGTGCACGTGGCTCGCGAACGACGCGACGATGACGCGGTTCTTCGCTTTGCCGATGACGTTGTCGAGCACGCCGCCGATTTCGCGTTCCGGAGTCACGAACCCGGGAACCTCGGCGTTGGTGGAGTCGACGAGGAACAGGTCGACGCCCTCATCTCCGAGACGGGAGAATCCCGCAAGGTCGGTGAGGCGGTTGTCGAGCGGCAGCTGGTCGAGCTTGATGTCGCCGGTGTGCAGCACGACACCGGCTTCGGTGTGGATCGCGACCGCGAGCGCATCCGGGATCGAGTGGTTGACGGCGAAGTACTCGCACTCGAACGGGCCGTGGGTGGTCCGCTCCCCCTCGATGACCTCGGTGAGGTTCGGGCGCAACCGGTGCTCGCGGCACTTCGCGGAGACGAGCGCGAGGGTGAACTTCGAACCGATGACAGGGATGTCCGGCCGCAGTCGCAGCAGGAACGGCAGTGCGCCGATGTGGTCTTCGTGACCGTGGGTGAGAACGACCGCTTCGATGTCGTCCATGCGGTCTTCGATGTACCGGAAGTCGGGAAGGATGAGGTCGACGCCTGGCTGCTGGTCCTCGGGGAAGAGAACACCGCAGTCCACGATGAGCAAGCGGCCCTGGTGCTCGAACACCGTCATGTTGCGACCGATTTCACCGATGCCGCCGAGCGCGACGACCCGCAGCCCGGTCTTCGGTGCCTTCGGCGGAGTGCCGAGGCGCGCGGTCGGGTCTGTCGTGGGCCGGGGGCCCGGGCGTTTCGTTGCGGCGGAGTTCTGGGGGACGCGCCGAGTGGGCTTGGACGTCGGCGGTCCGGCGTTGCGGGTCGCGCGACCACGGCCACGGTTGGGACGACTCATCACAGCACCCCCGCTGCATGCAGATCTGCGGCCAGCGCATCGATCTGGGCGGTCACCGGCGCAACCTGCGGCAGGCGTGGCTCACCGACATCGATGCCCATCAGGCGCAGTCCGGCCTTGGACGCGCTCACCCCACCGAGCCGCGCGACGGCGCGGTAGATGGGAATCAACGACAGATTGATCTTCCGGGCGAGTTCGAGGTCGCCGGCGGTGAAAGCGGTGTGCAGTTCGCGTAGTCGTCCGGGTACCAGGTGTCCGATGACGCTGACGAAGCCCACCGCGCCGACCGAGAGCCATGGCAGATTCAGTGGGTCGTCGCCCGAATAGAACTTCAGGTCGGTGGTGCCGATCAACTCCGCGCCGGCATTGAGGTCACCTTTGGCGTCCTTGACTGCCACGATGCGTGGATGTTCCGCCAACAGTCTCAGAGTCTCCGTCTCGACCGGGACGACGGAACGCGGTGGGATGTCGTAGATCATGACCGGAAGGTCGGTGGCGTCGGCGACGGCGACGAAGTGCGCGTACAGGCCGGCCTGCGGCGGACGCGAGTAATAGGGGGTCACCACGAGCAGGCCGTGGGCGCCGGCACGAGCAGCGTCGCGCGCGAGTTCGGCACTGTGAGCGGTGTCGTTGCTTCCCGCGCCTGCGATGATCTTCGCGCGGTCGCCGACTGCGGCGAGTACGGCACGCATCAGTTCAAGTTTCTCGTTCTCGGTGGTGGTGGGCGATTCGCCGGTGGTACCGGCGAGAACCAGTGCGTCGCAGCCGCCCTCGACCAGATAGTTCGCCAGTCGCACACCCGCATCGACATCGAGCTTGCCCTCGGCAGTGAACGGGGTCACCATCGCCGTTGCGATGGTGCCGAACGGAAGCTCGACAGCAGTTGCGGAATCACCGTTGGTCATGGTCAGAAGGCTACCGCGTGGACGCTGCCACCCGGAACACGGCTCGCGCACGGCCCGCACCGGCAGTGCTGTCAGCCGTCGATCTGAAAGCCTCCCGAGGCGACTTCGGTGCCGTCGGCGAGTGCGCTGATCGTGAAGTCGCAGAAGGCGTTCGGCGCCGCTTCGGTGAGCTGCCGCAGACATTCCACGGCGAGTCTCCTGATCTCGACGTCGGCATGCTCGGTGGCGCGCATCGCGATGAAGTGCCGCCACGATCGGTAGTTTCCGGTCACCACGATGCGGGTCTCGGTGGCGTTCGGCAGGACCGCTCGTGCGGCTTCACGGACCTGCTTGGCCCGTAGGGGCCCCGGGGGGAGATGCGACATCTTCTCGTCGAGCGCGTCGAGGAGTTCGACATACGCGTCGCGACTACGTTCGGCAGCGCGGAAGAACAACGCCTCGAGGTCGGCGTCGCCTTCGATTGCCGGAGGAATCACGACGGGAGCGTCCCCTCCCGGGACGAACCGTTGCGACAGTTGCGAGAAGGAGAAGTGTCGATGGCGGATCAGTTCGTGCGTGCACGAGCGGGAGATGCCCGTGATGTAGAAAGTGACGGTCGCGTGCTCGAGCACCGAATCGTGCCCCACGGCGAGGAGGTGTGTGAGGTATCCACTGTTGGTTGCGGTGCGAGGGTTCGGCTTCGCCCAGCTCTGATAGCACGCGCGACCGGCGAACTCGACGAGGGCTTCACCGCCGTCGGCATCGGTTTCCCAGGGCACACCCTCCGGAGGGAGGAATTCCGTCTTGGCGATGAGCCTGACCTGCAGTCCGATCGGTTCCGGCGCCATGCCCGTCTCCCCTCCACGTTTCCGCACGGTAATTCTGCTCGACCCTAACGCGCAGTCGCACGGAACACCTGGATGACATCTGAATGACGGTTGACTGACATCACGTTCGGCGTCACACTGACGTCATGAACATCGATGCTTATACCGACGCCATCGCCGACTCCGTGAGAAGCGCGGCAGAACTGGGCGACGAGCAGACTCGGCGCATCGCCGCGGCCCTCGCCACCGCCATCGCTGCCCCCGCTCGACTCGCCGTGTTGAGCGCCCTGTCCGACCTGGCCGCCGACGTCTCCGAGCAGTTGGGAGACCGTAGGATCACCGTCCGTCTCGACGGAGTCGATGCCATCGTCGAGGTACACGACGGCCCGGCACCCGAGGCCGAGGCCACTCCGCCGCCGACCTTCGAGGAGATGACCGGCGACATCAGTCGCGTCACACTCCGACTGGTCGAGCAGATCAAGACCCGCGCAGAGGAGGCCGCCGCACAGAATGGGGTGTCGCTCAATTCCTGGGTCGGGCAAGCAGTGCAGGGCGCGTTGCGCGAGCAGATGCGCTATCAGCGTCGCGCCGACGAATGGCGCTGGCCCACCACCAAGCCGACCACCACGACTCCGGCACCCGGGGCCCGAACCGACACCGAAACCGACACGCCCGCCGACACCGGGGCCGGTGATGCCACCGGGAACGACACCACCGGCGACACCGACGAGCGCCACACCGACTGACCGCTCCCCACGGGTATCCGTGCGGTAGATTTCCGTCGCACGTGAAGGCGCAGTTCGCGAAGACGCGGACCCGAGGGGTGGAGAAACATGGCCGTCAGCAGCACCAAGAGCTTCGAGATCGACGCGACACCGGAGCAGGTGATGGCGGGTATCGCCGCGGTCGATCGCCTTCCCGAATGGTCGTCGACCCACAAGTCGGTGACGGTCGAGAGCACTCACCCCGACGGCCGCCCCCACCGTGTGCGCATGACTGTGTCGATCATCGGGATCACCGACGAGCAGGTCGTCGACTACACGTGGAGCGGCGACGAATCGATGTCGTGGACCCTGGTCGAGAGCGCTCAGCAGAACGTGCAGGACGGCTCGTACACGCTCACCGCGTCAGGCAAGGGAACCAGGGTCGATTTCAGCCTCGCCATCGATCCGAAGATCCCGGTGCCCGGATTTCTGGTGCGCCGCGCGGAGAAGACCGCCATCGACACCGCGGGCAAGGGCCTGACGAAGTTCGTGGAGAAGAACTTCGTCGCGTAGCCCGTTCCGGGTCGGCACATCACCGGGTCAGCCCATCAGCTGGGCCGCAACAGTCGCGCCGAGTTCCCAGCAGGCCTCGAGATCGCTCTTGCTCGGTTTACCCGAAACGACGACGTAGTCGGCGGTCTTGACCCATCCGAGCCCGGTCGTGATGGTGTCGACGGCACGCTCGGCACCCTCGGTGCCTTCGTTGCCGTGGAGGTACAACCCGTAAGGCCGTCCGCGCGTCGAATCGAGGCACGGGTAGTAACAGACGTCGAACGCGTGCTTGAGCGCGCCACTGATGTATCCGAGGTTGGCCGGTGTCCCGAGCAGATAGCCGTCCGCTTCGAGCATGTCGGTCGGAGAGACCGTGAGCGCCGGCCGGCGGACCACCTTCACACCCTCGATCTCGGGATCGGTGGCGCCCGCCAGCACAGCTTCGAACATCGCCTGCATGAACGGCGACGGAGTGTGATGGACCACGAGCAGAGTGCGGGCGTTGTCTTCGGTCATCCCCGCAGACTACGCATCTCGACACGCTGCGACGAGCGGCTACGTCTCGCTGTCGCGCTCGGACTTCTCCAGGGCCACGGCGCGTTTCATCGTCTCGCGCGCCCGACTGCGGTCGCCGGCGAAATCGTAGGCGCGGGCGAGTCGATACGAGTTGCGCCAGTTGTCGGGGTCGGCCTCCCACTCGGCTTTCACCGAGTGGAACAGTTCATCCGCGGCGTCACGTTCGATACGTCCGGACGCCCTCCGCGGAAGATCGCTCACGTCGAGGTCGAGGCCCTCGTCATGGATCCGGCGGGACAATCGCTGATGGTCCAGCCCCGCACGGAGGGTCGCGTACACGATCCACACGCCCACCACCGGGAGCAGGAACACCCCCACACCGAACACGATCGACACTGCTTCGCCGCTCGTGATCAGCGAGATCCCGGTGTGTCCCAACCTCACGAAGTAGAACGCGAGCGCCGCGACGATGAAGGCGATCGCGATGACCACCTTCGCGACATCGCGACCCGCCGAGGCCTGCGCACTCACAGGTCGAGCAGGGGGTCGATGCCCACGGTCAATCCGGGGCGGGAGCCGACCTCGCGGACGCCGAGGAGCACACCGGGAGCGAACGACGACCGATCGATCGAGTCGTGCCGGATCGTGAGAGTCTCACCCTGCGTGCCGAACAACACTTCCTGGTGCGCGACCAAACCGGCCACCCGCACCGAATGCACCCGCACGCCGTCCACATCTGCACCGCGCGCGCCGTCGAGTTCGGTGGTGGTGGCGTCGGGGCTGCGACCCACTCCGGCCGCGTCGCGGGCCTCAGCGATCAATCGAGCGGTGCGGTACGCCGTTCCGGACGGCGCGTCGGCCTTGTTCGGGTGGTGCAGCTCGATGACCTCGACGGAATCGAAGAAGCGCGCGGCGGCCTGCGCGAAGCGCATCGACAGCACCGCGCCGATCGCGAAGTTGGGTGCGATGAGCACACCGACGGCGGGCTTCGCGGCGAGCCGGTCCCGCACCTGGCCGAGGCGCGCGTCGTCGAACCCTGTGGTGCCGACGACGGCATGGATACCGTTCTCGATCAGGAACTGCAGATTGTCCATCACCACGTCGGGGTGGGTGAAGTCGACGACGACCTGGGCTCCCGACGTGACCAATGCGTCGAGGCTGTCATCCTTGTCGACGGCCGCGACCAGTTCGAGGTCGGCGGCCGTGTCCACCGCGGCGCAGATGGCCTGACCCACCTTGCCCTTCGCTCCGAGAACCCCTACCCGAAGAGCTGTCTTGTCCGCCACCGATCCACGTCCTTCCCGTCGCTGTACTCGGGAAAGCCTACGCAACAGGCGTGATCATCAGACGGGCGGGAGCAGGCGCGACCTCAGGCCACGATCCCCCGCACCGATGCGGGGAGGTCGCGTGCGCGCCGGTACGGACCGACCACCGCCGCAGCGTAGGGACGGTGAAGCAATTCGGCGGCCACTTCACGCACCTGTTCGGTGGTGACGGTGGCAATACGTTCGAGTGTCTCCGTGATCCCCCAGTGCCGCCCGTAACTCAGTTCACTGCGGCCGATCCGGTGCATACGGGCACCGGTGTCCTCGAGTCCGAGAACGAGTCCGCCGCGCAGCGACCCTTTGGCACGCGCACACTCCGCGTCGGTGATGCCGTGCTCGGCAACATCGGCGAGAACTTCACGCACCACCGAGGCGACGTCGCCGAGGTTCTCGGGCTGACATCCGACATAGGTCGAAAACGCCCCGGTGTCGGCGAACGTGTCGACGCCCGAGTAGACGGAATATGCGAGTCCGCGCTTCTCGCGCACTTCCTGGAACAGCCTCGAACTCAGGCCGCCGCCGATCGCAGTGTTGAGAACCGACAGCGCCCAACGCCGCGGATCGTGCCTGCCGAACGCGCGGACACCGAGACTGAAGTGCACCTGCTCGTTGTCCTGATCGGTGATGCTCAGGGTGGGCGCGGCGCGCAGCCGCAGCGTCCCTTCGCGTCGCGGTGCCGCGTGTGCGGATTCGTCGAGGTGCCCTGCAAACGCTCGGCGGACGAGTTCGACAGTGTGCGCGTGATCGACGTTTCCCGCCACGGCCACCACCATCCTCTGCGGTGTGTACCGGCGCATATGGAACGAGTGCAGCTGAGTGCGCGTCATCGATTCGATCGATTCCGTGGAGCCGATGATCGGACGGCCGACCGGGTGATCACCGTAGAGCGCGGTCAGCAGGGCGTCGCCGAGCAGATCCTCGGGGTCATCGTCGCGGATGGCGATCTCTTCGAGCACCACCTGACGCTCGACGTCGACGTCGGTGCTGCGGCACTGTCCGCGCAACACCACGTCGGCGACGACGTCGACGGCGATCGGCAGATCGTCGTCGAGCACATGAGCGTAGAAGCAGGTGTGCTCTTTGCTGGTGAAGGCGTTGAGCTCACCGCCGATCCCGTCGACGAGTTCGGCGATGTCCAGAGCAGAACGGGTGGGCGTCGCCTTGAAAAGCAGATGCTCGAGAAAGTGGGCGGCACCCGCGACCGAGGGTTGCTCGTCGCGGGAACCGACACCTACCCACACACCTACTGCTGCCGATCGCACGCCCGGCACGTGTTCGGTGACGACACGTACGCCACCGGGCAGCACGGTGCGCCGTACGCCGGTGTCCGCGACCCCCGCCGGGGTGTCGAGTGAGAGAGAATCGAAGCGTGTTGCCATGGGCTGTTCTACGGTCCTGCGCTGTCGGTGAATCGCGTGTGGTGAAAGCTGTGTTCAAGGCACGGAACATCACACACTACACGCGACCACCACTGTGTTCTCTTCAGCAACCACGGCTGCGTTCTCTTCAGCAACCCCTGCTGTGTTCTCTTCAGCAACCACTGCTGCGTTCTCGTCACCAACCTCGACGTCGGGGCTGCGATCCGACGAGCTGTCCCTTTGTGGCTTCGTCGCGACCGCGGTACACGATGTACGGGCGGAACAGGTACGCGAACGGCGCGCTGAAGGCGTGGACGAGTCGTGTGAACGGCCAGATCGCGAACAGCACCAGCGCGACCGTCACGTGGATGTGGAACGAGAGCGTCGCCTCGGCCATCAGGTCGCCCCGAGGTTGCAGGATCCAGATCGACCGGAACCACGGTGACACCGTCTCGCGGTAGTTGTGCGCTTCGTTGGCCTCGAACGCGCCGATCACCGTGGTGGCGAGCCCGGCGACGATCGCGGCGACCAACACGACATACATGACTTTGTCGTTGACAGTGGTCGCGCTGAACACGGGCCCCCTGGTGCGCCGGCGGTAGACCAGCAGACCCACGCCGACCAGCGTCGCGACACCCGCAATGATGCCAGGAACCGCCGCGCCCCAGTGGTACATGTGTTCGCTGATGCCCACGGCTTCCGTCCAGGACTCCGGGATCACCAGACCGATGACATGTCCGAGAATCACCACGAGCATGCCGAAGTGGAACAGCGGACTGCCGATCCGCAGCAACCGGCTCTCATACAGCTGCGACGAGCGGGTCGTCCACCCGAATTTGTCGTACCGGTACCTCCACCAGATACCGACGATCAGTACGGCGAGGGTCACGTACGGCACGATGTCCCAGTAGATCACGCCTGCGTTCATGCCGGCCGACCTCCTTCTCGAGCGGAACTGCCGTCGCTGCGCGGCGGCACGGTGAGGGTGAAGGGCTGCAGTCCGATCGCCTCGGCGGGCGGTCCCGCCTCTGCCAGATGCCGGGCTCGCTGCAACTCCTGGTCGGTGACCGGCGGAAGTGTGGCGCACACCGCGGTCACAGTGTCGGCATAGGGCGAGGCGTGTTCGACGAGCGCGGTGTGCAGCACGTCCAGGGGCGCCCGGTGCGCCGCGAGCAACTTCTCCCCCACCTCCGGATCGACGGTCGCCGCGAATTCGAGCACTACGGGCAGGTGGTCGGGCGCCTCCCCGTCGGGTGGCTCGACTCCCGCATTGCGGTAGGCACGTGCGAACGCATGGATCTCGGTGCCCCGATTACGTGTGTCGCCGCCTGTCCAGTAGGTCAGGTACATCGTCGAGCGTCGGCGCATGTCGAAGGTCTCGACGTACTCGCGTGCCGCGACGAGGGGCTCGGTCGTGCGGAGGTACAGCGCGGTGCGTGCGAGTGCGTCGTGTTCGGATCCGGTGACGTGCTCGAGCAGAGCATCGACGGTGACGAGCCGCCCCGGGGTCCGCTCGTCGGGATAGGCGAGCAACAGCGACGCCGCCTGGCGGATCGCGCGGTGCTGCAACCGGACCGCCGCGAGGTCGCGTCGTGTCGAGCGGCGAAGCAGCTTCATCGATCATCCTCGGCATCGTCTCGGTGGTGTTGCGGGAATATGCCTGCGGGTACGCCTTTGCCATCCCAGTTGAGCAGATTCACCCGCGACGGATTGCTGGAGTTCGCGGCCATTCCCTCAGAGGTCTGCCGCTGTTCGAGCGCGTGGAACGTCTCGACGGCAACCGGCACCGGCCCGCCGCTGGACTCGCCGAACGGACCCGATTCGTACATGCCGGGTCCACCGTCGAACGACAACGAGCAGTCGGTTGCCGTCTCCTCCAGCTTGTGGCCGTCGGTCGCGTACGCGGTCGGAATGACGTAACGCTCGTCGTACTTGGCGAGCGCCAGCAGCCGGTACATCTCGTAGATCTCTTCCTCCGTCATGCCCACCGCCTGTGGGATGTGCGGCTGGGTGTCGCGCCCGAGGTTGACATCGCGCATGTACGAGCGCATCGCCGCGAGTCGGTGCAGCACGCCCTCGACCACGTCGGTGTCACCCGCGGTGAACAGTTCCGCGAGATACTGGACCGGGATCCGGAGCGACTCGAGTGCCCCGAACAGGTTTCCGATTTCTTCCCCGTCGTGGCCGTCACGGCTGACGGCGTCAACGACCGGCGACAGCGGTGGGATGTACCAGACCATCGGCATGGTCCGGTATTCCGGATGCAGCGGTAACGCCACCTTGTACTTGTTGATCAGAGCGTAGATCGGCGAGCGCTGGGCTGCGGTGATCCAGTCGTCGGAGATCCCTTCGGCCCGTGCACCTGCCATGACTTCCGGATCGTTCGGGTCGAGGATGAGCTGCCGCTGCGCTTCGTACAGATCCTTGTCGTTCTCGACGGACGCGGCGTCGAGCACTTTGTCGACGTCGTAGAGCACCAGCCCGATGTACCGGAGCCGGCCGACGCAGGTCTCCGCACACACCGTCGGCAATCCGACCTCGATCCGCGGATAGCAGAACGTGCATTTCTCGGCCTTGCCCGTCTTGTGGTTGAAGTACACCTTCTTGTAGGGGCAACCCGACACGCACATCCGCCAGCCCCGGCAACGATCCTGGTCGACGAGCACGATGCCGTCCTCGCTGCGCTTGTAGATGGCGCCCGACGGGCACGATGCCACGCACGACGGATTCAGGCAGTGTTCACAGATCCGCGGCAGGTAGAACATGAAGGTCTCTTCGAGTTGGAGTTTGACCTCCTCGTTGATCTTCTGCAGGATCGGGTCCTCCGGCAGGATCTCGGGGGAACCGCCGAGGTCGTCGTCCCAGTTCGCCGACCACTCCACTTTCATCGGTTTGCCGCTGATGAGACTGCGGGGCGGCGCGACCGGGATGTTGTTGCCGAGCGGCGCGGTGGTGAGGTTCTCGTAGTCGTAGGTCCACGGCTCGTAGTAGTCGTTGATCGACGGCATCTTCGGATTGGAGAAGATGCGGGTGAGCTTGTGGATGCGCCCACCGTCACGCAGACGTAGCCGGCCCTTCTTGTCGCGGACCCAGCCGCCCTGCCACTTCTCCTGGTCCTCATACCTGCGCGGATACCCTTGTCCCGGTCTGGTTTCGACGTTGTTGAACCATACGTACTCGGTACCCGAGCGATTGGTCCAGGCCTGCTTGCAGGTCACTGAACATGTGTGGCATCCGATGCACTTGTCGAGGTTCATCACCATCGCCATCTGTGCCATGACCTTCATCAGTACGTCACCTCCTGGCTGCGGCGGCGGACCACCGTTACTTCGTCACGCTGGTTTCCGGTGGGCCCGAGATAGTTGAAGGCGTACGACGTCTGCGCGTACCCGCCCGCCATGTGTGTCGGTTTGATCAGGATTCTCGTGATCGAGTTGTGGATACCGCCTCGCTTGCCGGTGGTTTCGGTCAGCGGTACGTCGATGGTGCGTTCCTGCGCGTGATAGACGTACACGACTCCTTCGGGCATACGGTGCGAGACGATCGCGCGGCACACCACCACACCGTTACGGTTGACCGCCTCGATCCAATCGTTGTCCCGGACCGAGATCTTCGCCGCGTCGGCCGGACTCATCCACATGGTCGGGCCGCCACGCGACAACGACAGCATGAACAGGTTGTCCTGATACTCGGAGTGGATCGACCACTTGGAGTGGGGCGTCAGATAGCGCACGGTCAGGCCGATTCCGTCGGTCGTTCCGAGTGCAGATTCGCCGAAGAGTCTCGACATGTCCAGCGGCGGCCGGTAGGTGGGCAGCTGCTCCCCGACCTCTTCGATCCAGTCGTGGTCGAGATAGAAGTGCATGCGGCCGGTGAGGGTGTGGAACGGTTTGAGCTCCTCGATGTTCACCGTGAACGGGGCGTAACGCCTGCCACCGGTCTCGCTGCCGGACCATTCGGGGCTGGTGATCACAGGGACCGGTCTGGCCTGGGTGTCGGCATAGGTGATCCGGCGCTCTTCGCTGCCCTCGGCCAGGTGGACGAGGCGCCTGCCGGTGCGCTTCTCGAGTTCGCGGAATCCTTCGACGGCCAACCGGCCGTTGGAGGTTCCCGACAGCGACAGGATCACGTCGGCCATCCGCTCGGCAGTGGTGATCGCGGGGCGGCCCGCACCGGCACCGGTGTTCATCACACCGAATTTCGCGGCGAGTTCGGCGACCTCCTCGGTGGGATGTGTGGTCACGCCCTTGGTGGTCAGCCCGAGCTTGTCCACGAGTGGTCCGAGCGTCGACCACTTGTCGGCGATGGCGGTGTAGTCGCGTTCGACGACCGCGATCGGCCCCATCGTCTTTCCCGGGATCGGCACCTCACCGGTCTTGCGCCAGTCGTTCTCGGTACCCGAGGGGAACGCCATTGCGCCGGGGGTGTCGTGCTGGAGCGTGCCCATCACGACGTCGGTGCGGGTGCCCAGGTGCGTGCGTGCCTGCGCACTGAAGGCCTTCGCGATCGCACCGAATGCTTCGTAGTCCGAACGGGTTTCCCAGGGCGGGTCGATCGCGGGACTGAAGGCGTGGATATAGGGATGCATGTCGGTGCTCGACAGGTCGCCCTTCTCGTACCACGTCGCGGCGGGTAGCACGATATCCGAGAACAGCGTGGTGGACGTCATGCGGAAATCGATCGACATCAGCATGTCGAGTTTGCCTTCCGGCACGGTGTCGGTCCACGTCACCTCGTTCGGCTGCAGTCCGTCGGTGGTGGTCTCGTCCTGCAGGTTCGAGTCGGTGCCGAGCAGGTGTTGCAGGAAGTACTCGTTGCCCTTACTGGAGGAGCCGAGCAGGTTCGAGCGCCACACGCTCAGCACGCGTGGCCAATTCTTCGGGTTGTCGGGATCGGTCACCGCGAGTTTCAGATCACCGCTCGCCAGTTGCTCCGCGACATAGGACGGAATCTCCTTGCCTGCGGCACGTGCATCGTCGGCGACATCGAGATTGTTCCGGTCGAACTGCGGATAGAACGGGGTCCATCCCATCGCGACAGCGGAGGCCATCACATCCATCGTGTGCTTGTCGCGGAAGCGGCCGCGCCCCAACGGGCTGGACAAGGCGTCGGCGCGATAGCCGTCGTATCTCCACTGATCGGTGTGCACATACCAATACGACGTCCCGGCCATCTGTCGCGGCGGCCGACTCCAGTCGGTGCCCATCGCCATCGCCGCCCACCCGGTGACGGGACGGCACTTCTCCTGGCCGACGTAATGCGCCCAGCCACCGCCGTTCCGGCCCATCGATCCGGTGAGCAACAGCAACGCCAGCACTGCGCGATAGGTGGCGTCGCCGTGGAACCACTGACAGATACCCGCGCCCATGATGATCATCGAGCGGCCGCCCGATTCCTCGGCGTTGCGAGCGAGTTCCTTCGCGATCCGAATCGCTTGACCCGCGGACACTCCGGTGATCGATTCCTGCCACGCCGGCGTGTAGGGCGAGTCCGCGTCGTCGTATCCCGTGGGCCACTGCCCCGGCAGACCCAGCTCCGGACGGTTCACGCCGTATTGGGCGAGCATGAGGTCGAACACCGTGCACACCAGGTGTTCGCCGACCCGGCGCACGGGGACACCGCGTTCGATGCTCTCGCCGTGGCCGTCGATCGAATCGAAGCTCGGCAGATGCACCGCCGCGGTCTCACCCGCGACTCCGCCTCCCGGCGCAACGGTCAAGGTCGGTACCAGGTCGCCGAGGTCCAGATTCCATTTTCCTACGCCGTCATCGCCGTACCGGTGGCCGAGCGAACCGTTCGGCGCGACGACGGTGTCGGTGGCGCCGTCGAGCAGGACCGGCTTGAAGGCGGCATTCTCGACATCCTCGCCGAGGTCGGCCGCAGTGAGGTTCTTACCCGGCACGAGCATGCCGTCGCGGTCTTCGAGCTTCACCAGGAACGGAAGATCCGTGTACTGCCGTACGTAGTCGACGAAGAACGGGACCCGTCGCTGTACGTAGAACTCGTTGAGCAGCACGTGGCCCATCGACATAGCGAGCGCGCCGTCGGTGCCTGCGGCGCACGGCATCCATTCGTCGGCGAACTTCGTGTTGTCGGCGTAGTCGGGGCTGATCGAGACGACCTTCGTGCCGCGGTAGCGAACCTCCGCCATCCAGTGGGCATCGGGTGTCCTGGTGACAGGCACGTTCGAGCCCCACATCATCAGGTACGCGGCGTCCCACCAGTCACCGGACTCGGGCACGTCCGTCTGGTCGCCGAAGACCTGTGGGGATGCGACGGGCAGGTCTGCGTACCAGTCGTAGAACGACGTCATGACGCCACCGAGCAACTCGATGAAACGTGATCCCGCCGCGAACGACACCATCGACATCGCCGGGATCGGCGAGAATCCCGAGACTCGGTCGGGGCCGTATTCCTTGATCGTGTGCACGTGCGCGGCCGCGATCATCTCGGTGGCCTCGGTCCACGTCACGCGTACCAGACCGCCCTTGCCGCGTGCCCGCTGGTAGCGGGCTCGTCGCTCGGGATCGTTCTGGATATCGGCCCAGGCGAGGACCGGATCGCCGAGTCGTTGCCGCGCCTCGCGGTACATCTCGACGAGCACACCGCGCGCATACGGATACCGCACCCGGGTCGGCGAGTACGTGTACCACGAGAACGCGGCACCTCGGGGGCATCCTCGTGGTTCGTATTCGGGTCGATCGGGACCGACCGACGGGTAGTCGGTCTCCTGCGTCTCCCAGGTGATGATCCCGTCCTTGACATAGATCTTCCACGAGCACGACCCTGTGCAGTTGACGCCGTGTGTGGAGCGAACCACCTTGTCGTGGCTCCAGCGGTCGCGGTAGAACACATCACCTTCGCGGCCGCCCTGGCGTGTGACGGTACGACCGTCGTCGGATCCTTGCCCGGGAGTGAAGAATCGACCGCTTCGGACCAGGAGTTCTTCGAGGGTTCCGCCCGTACCGGTCTTCTCTGTGGTCACTTCGGTTCCTCCTGCGACTGTGGCGTATCGTTCGCCGGTTCACGTGTCTTCAGTTTCAGTGCGGTGTAGGCCAATGCGATCAGCGCTGTCGCGACGAGCAACAGCAGGCCCACCGTGTAGTCGTTGTCGACCGGGTCGTAGGTCGCGCCCATCACCAGAGGCGGGAAGTATCCGCCCAAACCGCCTGCAGCAGCAACGATTCCGGTGACGCTACCGACCGAATTCGCAGGCGCGCGCCGCGCGACCCACGCGAACACGCCACCGGTGCCGATGCCCAGGAAGATCGCCATCGCAATGAAGTCGGTGGCCGACAGGACGTCGGGCGGCGGTTTGAGGGTGGCGAGGAACGCCGTGACAGCGGTGCCGGCGAGCGAAGCAAGCACAACGTATTTCGGTGGGATCCGGTCGGAGAGTGCGCCGCCGATGGGGCGTGCAATGACCGCGGCGACCGCGAATCCGGCCGTTCGTGTTCCCGCGTCGACGGCCGAGAAGTCGTAGATCGTCTTGATGTAGGTGGGCAGGTAGTTGCTGAACGCCACGAACCCGCCGAACACGATGGCGTAGAGGAACGACATCTCCCATGTGACTCGGAGCTTGCAGGCTGCGAGCAGTTTCGGGGTGACCTTGTCGGTGTTCGGGGTGAACGTCGGCGAGTTCTTCATCGCGACTGCACACAGCACGGCCGTGAGCGCGAGCGCTACCGCGATGATCGCGTGGGTGGCGATCGTCCCGAACCAGCCGACGAAACGCGGGGTGAAGAACGCGGACAGAGCGGTGCCGACCATCCCCGCACCGAACACGCCGGTGGCGAACCCTCGACGGGACTGGTCGTACCAGCCGTTCGCGAACGGGATTCCGACAGCGAAGATCGTGCCCGCGATGCCGAGGAAGAAGCCGAACACCAGGAGCAACGGGTACGACCCCGCCTCACCTGCGAAGCCGACCGCGAGCACCGGAATGATCGAGGCGACGGTGACGAGGATGAACATGAACCGACCGCCGTACCGGTCGGTGAGAGGGCCGACAGCAATTCTGCCGAGCGAACCCACGAGGATCGGCGTCGCGACGAGCATCGACGCCTCACTACTGCTGAGCGACATGTCGCCTGCATATGTGGTCGATAGTGGGCCGATCATGTTCCAGGCCCAGAAATTTATGGCAGATACCCAGGTGGCCAATGCCAGGTTGAACCCAGGTCGTGCCCCGACGCCAGCCGCTGCAACCGTGTTCACCCCCTCAGGTAACCACCCCGGGGAGAATTCGCGCGCATGTTTGGGTAAACGTTACAACGGGCGCACTATGTGAATTCGTACCCTGGTACGAAAGTCCCTGGCGGACCCGACCACCGAGCACCTAGGGTGCACCGGAGCCGAAAGCTTCTTGGAAACAGTGACTTTCGGCAGGTCCCCAGATACCGGATACGACACCGCCCGCGGGCGGTTCTCCCCTACCGGGGGAACCACACGCGGGCGGTGTACGCGAAATCAGGATTCGGCAGCCTCGGTGGCGGCCTCTCCGGTGGCAGCCGGCTCAGCGGCGGCTTCCTCCTCGACGGGGATCAGGCTGATCTTGCCGCGATTGTCGATGTCGGCGATCTCGACGCGGATCTTCGACCCGATGCTCACGACATCCTCGACCTTGGCAATCCGCTTGCCGCTACCCAGCTTGCTGATGTGCACGAGACCGTCGCGGCCCGGAAGGAGCGACACGAACGCACCGAAGGCGGTGGTCTTGACGACCGTGCCCAGGAAGCGCTCGCCGACCTTCGGCAGCTGCGGATTCGCGATGGCGTTGATCTTGTCGATCGCGGCCTGTGCGGACGGGCCGTCCGCAGCACCGACGTAGACGGTGCCGTCATCTTCGATCGAGATGTTGGCGCCGGTTTCCTCGGTGATCGAGTTGATCATCTTGCCCTTGGGGCCGATGACCTCACCGATCTTGTCCACGGGGACCTTGATGGTCGTGATGCGCGGCGCGAACGGGCTCATCTCGTCGGGCGCGTCGATGGCCTCGGCCATGACCTCGAGAATCGTGGCCCGGGCGTCGTGTGCCTGCGACAGTGCACCGGCAAGAACCTTGGACGGGATGCCGTCGAGCTTCGTGTCGAGCTGGAGAGCCGTGACGAAATCCTTGGTACCCGCGACCTTGAAGTCCATGTCACCGAATGCATCCTCGGCGCCGAGGATGTCGGTGAGGGCGACGTACCGCGTCTCGCGGGTGCCGTCCTCGAGCTCGATCTCGTCGGAGACCAGGCCCATCGCGATGCCTGCAACCGGCGCCTTGAGCGGCACACCGGCGTTGAGCAGCGACAGCGTCGACGCACACACCGAGCCCATCGACGTCGAGCCGTTGGAGCTCAGTGCCTCGGACACCTGACGGATCGCGTACGGGAACTCTTCCTGGCTCGGAAGCACCGGCATGAGAGCCCGCTCGGCGAGTGCGCCGTGGCCGATTTCACGACGCTTCGGCGAGCCGACGCGGCCGGTCTCACCGGTCGAGTACGGCGGGAAGTTGTAGTGGTGCATGTAGCGCTTGCTAGTCTCGGGGCCGAGCGAGTCGACCTGCTGCGCCATCTTGACCATGTCGAGGGTGGTGACACCCATGATCTGCGTCTCGCCGCGCTCGAACAGTGCGGAACCGTGAGCGCGAGGAACGATGGCGACCTCGGCCGAGAGTGCGCGGATGTCGGTGATGCCGCGGCCGTCGATGCGGAACTGATCGCGGAGAATGCGCTGGCGCACGAGCTTCTTGGTCAGCGAGCGGAATGCTGCGCCGATCTCCTTCTCGCGTCCTTCGAAGGACGGTGCAACCTGCTCGAGGATCTCGACCTTGACCGCGTCGGTGCGGTCGTCACGCTCCTGCTTGCCTGCGATCGTGAGAGCCTCGGCGAGCTTGGCGGACGCTGCGGCCTCGACGGCTGCGTACACGTCGTCCTGGTACGGCAGGAACAGCGGGAAGTCGCCGGTCGGCTTCGCAGCCGCGGTGGCGATCTGCTGCTGAGCGATGCACAGACGGGCGATGAACGGCTTCGCGGCTTCGAGGCCCTCGGCGACGATCACCTCGGTCGGAGCCTGCGCGCCGCCTTCGACGAGTGCGATGACGTTGTCGGTGGCTTCCGCCTCGACCATCATGATCGCGACATCGGCGGAATCGGGATTGCTCTCGCCGCCGACGATGCGGCCCGCGACGACCATGTCGAACACAGCATTCTCGAGCTGCTCGACGGTCGGGAATGCGACCCACTGGCCGGCCTTGTTCTCCTCCGACGTGATGAGCGCGACGCGCACACCACCGACGGGGCCGGAGAACGGCAGGCCCGCGAGCTGGGTGGAGGCGGACGCGGCGTTGATCGCGACAACGTCGTAGAGGTCGTTGGGGTTCAGGCTCAGAACCGTGACGACAACCTGGATCTCGTTACGCAGACCGTCGACGAACGACGGACGCAGCGGCCGGTCGATGAGGCGGCAGGTGAGGATCGCGTCGGTCGAGGGACGGCCCTCGCGACGGAAGAACGAGCCGGGGATGCGGCCTGCTGCGTACATGCGCTCTTCGACATCCACCGTCAGCGGGAAGAAGTCGAAATGGTCCTTGGGCTGCTTCGAGGCGCTGGTGGCCGAGAGCAGCATGGTCTCGTCGTCGAGGTATGCGACGACGGAGCCGGCGGCCTGCTGAGCGAGGCGTCCGGTCTCGAATCGAATGGTGCGGGTGCCGAAAGACCCGTTGTCGAGCGTAGCGACGGATTCGAACACGCCCTCGTCGACCTCGACTGCGGTGTTACTGGTCATCTGTGAAATCTTCTCTTCCCTCTTCGTCTTCGCCGTACCCGCGCGGGCGCCGGGCCCCCTTGGCCGCGGCTGCGCACCGGCTCACGGAGGCGGCCGTCGATCGAAACCCACCGGCACTTCTCGTGCGGCCGGGAGGTCACTACCGAAGACCGACACCGTCGGTGCGTACGGAACATCGCCGTTGGCGGCGATGTGCTGCGCCGGCAAATGCGGCGCATACACCGATAGCCAACGAGGCCCAGTCTAAGGGGTACCCCGTTGGCTATCGGAAAAGATCAGCGAATGCAGATCGTGTCGCTTCCGAACTGCGTCAGCGACGCAGGCCCAGACGCTGGATGAGCGAGCGGTAGCGCGCGACGTCGGCCTTCTCGACGTACTTGAGCAGGCGGCGACGACGACCGACCAGCAGCAGCAGGCCGCGGCGGGAGTGGTGGTCGTGCTTGTGCTGCTTCAGGTGCTCGGTCAGATCGGTGATGCGCTTGGTGAGCATAGCCACCTGCGCCTCCGGCGAACCGGTGTCGGTCTCATGGAGACCGTACTCGCCGAGGATCTGCTTCTTCTGCTCGGTGGTCAATGCCACTGTCGTACTCCTGATCACTGACGTTCGCGTGATGAAAAACGGGCCGGAACCCGGTGGTGCAGCCGCCGCGAACCGCAGCACACACCGACGGGCAACATTACCAGAGGTCCGCCCGGCGCTTCCCCCGGGGTTGCGTTACGTCACGACCTACGCGTCGTCCACCAGGAGTTCACGAGCGCGGTCCGCATCTCGATGCATCGCGGAAACCAGTGCTTCGATGGAATCGAATTTCTCCATACCTCGAAGCCGCTCGACGAAGTCGACTGCTACGTGCTGACCGTAGAGATCTGCCTCCTCGTCGAGGACGAACGCCTCGACCGTACGATTCCGGCCCGAGAAGGTGGGATTCGTGCCCACCGACACCGCAGCCCGGTAGCGGCGTCCGGCATCGAGCCCGTCCACGGGAGATCCCGAACCCAGGACGGTGAACCACGCAGCGTAGACACCGTCCGCCGGGATGGCCGCATACATCGGGGGTCCGATGTTCGCTGTGGGAAATCCCAGCCCGCGCCCGCGTCCGTCGCCGTGCACGACCACACCTTCGACCCGGTGGGGGCGACCGAGCGCATCGGTCGCCGCAGCCATGTCGCCGGCATCGACGCACGACCGAATGTAGGTCGACGAGAAAGTCACTGCATGTTCGGCGAGCAGGGTCTGCCCGTCGACCGCGAAACCGAAGCGCTCGCCGATCGCGCGGAGCATCTCCACGGTCCCCGCGGCCTTCTTGCCGAAGGTGAAGTTCTCCCCCACCACGACCTCGGCGACATGCAATCTCTCGACGAGGATCTCGTGCGCGTACCGCTCGGGAGAGAGCTTCATGAATTCGGGAGTGAACGGCATCACGCAGAACACATCGAGGCCGAGTTCCTCGGCGAGTTCGGCGCGCCGAGCCAAGGTGGTCAGCTGGGCCGGATGACTTCCCGGACGCACCACTTCCATCGGGTGCGGGTCGAAGGTCATCAACACACTGGCGATACCCCGCTCCTTCGCCGCCTTCACCGCTCGGGTGATCAGTTGCTGGTGACCTCGATGCACGCCGTCGAACACGCCGATAGTGACCACACACCGACCCCAGTCCGCGGGTATCTCGTCCAGACCTCGCCATCTCTGCACATCGGAAGCCTACGACCCCGGAGACGGACCGGCATCCTCGCCCTCGCGCTCACCCCGGGTGGACAACCGGAAGCGACGCTCGGCATAATTTCGGGGTGCCTAACTTTTTGATGAGATGCGCCAAATTAGCCCTGGTTTCCGCATCCGTCGTCGCACTCACCGCATGTGGCACCGTGCAGACCGACGACGATCCCCTCGTCCTGACCACCTTCACGGTGCTCGCCGATATGACACGCACCGTCGCGGGCGACCATGTGCGGGTGGAATCGATCACGAAGCCGGGCGCCGAGGTGCACGGCTACGAGCCGACACCCGGCGACCTGAGGCATGCGACCGAAGCGGATCTCGTCCTCGACAACGGACTCGGTCTCGAACGCTGGTTCGAGCAGTTCCTCGCAGACACCGAGGCCGCACACGTCGTATTGAGCGAGGGCATCGAAGCCCTGCCGATCGGCGATGCGTCCTCCACACAACTCAATCCCCACGCGTGGATGTCACCGGTGACCGCGCAGATCTACGTCGACAACATCGAGGCCGCGCTGAGCGAGCTCGCTCCCGAGCACGCCGCGGACTTCGCAGCCAACGCCGCCGCCTACCGGACCGAACTGCAGGCGGTGCACGACGAACTCGTCACGACGCTGGCAACGGTTCCCGAACACCAGCGGGCACTGGTCACCTGCGAGGGCGCATTCGGTTATCTCGTGCGTGACGCAGGAATGCGCGAGGCCTACCTGTGGCCGGTCAACTCCGACCAGCAGGGCACTCCACAACAGATCGCCCGCACAGTCGATTTCGTCCGCGACAACGACATTCCCGCGGTGTTCTGCGAATCCACCGTCTCCGACAAGGCACAAAGGCAGGTCGCGGCCGACACCGGCGCCGCATACGGCGGCACCCTCTACGTCGATTCCCTGTCCGAACCCGACGGACCGGTGCCCACCTATCTCGACCTACTCCGCCACGACGTCGCAACCATCACGTCAGGACTGAGCTCGTGACACGCTCCCACACCCCACATCTGGCTCCGGACCGACCCTCCGGCCCCGCCCTGCGTCTGGATCACCTCACGGTCCGCTACGACACCGTCGTCGCACTCGACGGGGTGAACCTCGAACTCGACCCCGGCAGGGTGTGCGGGCTCGTCGGGACCAACGGCTCGGGCAAATCAACCCTGTTCAAGGCCGTGATGGGGTTGGTCAAACCCTACGAAGGCGAGGTCACCATCGGCGGCATCGGAATCACCGCCGCACGAAAGTCCGGCGCGGTGGCGTACGTTCCGCAGGCCGAGGGCGTCGACTGGGACTTCCCCGTCGGTGTGCGCGACGTCGTGATGACCGGACGGTACGGACACCAGGGATGGATGCGCCGAGCCCGTCGCGTCGACCACGAGGCAGTCGCGGACGCACTCGAACGTGTCGGCATGACCGCCTTCGCCCACCGTCAGATCGGGCAGTTGTCCGGAGGGCAACGTAAGCGGGTGTTCGTCGCTCGGGCCATTGCACAGCGTGCACCGCTGCTGCTCCTCGACGAACCCTTCGCGGGTGTCGACACGACCACCCAGGTGGCGCTGACCGAGGTGCTCCGCGACCTCGCCGCCGACGGACACACCCTGCTCGTCGCCACCCACGATCTTGCGGGCCTGTCGCAACTGTGCGACGAGGCGGTCCTGTTGCAGGGGCGGGTGATCCTGCACGGCACCCCCGACGAGGTGCTGCTCCCCGAGAATCTTGCGCGTGCGTTCGGTGCGAGCACCGAGCCACAGGAGGTGGCGTGATGCTCGATCCGATCCTCGAACCCCTGCAATACGGCTTCATGCAGCGCGCCCTCGTGGTCGCGGTCATCACGACCGTGGTGTGCGCCCTGCTGAGCTGCTGGCTCGTGTTGATCGGGTGGTCTCTGATGGGCGACGCGGTATCGCACGCGGTACTTCCCGGCGTGGTCCTCGCATACCTGGTGGGCGCACCGTTCACGCTGGGCGCGTTGCTGTTCGCAGGTCTCGCGGTGGCGTTGATCTGGCTGGTCCGCGGGACCACGAAGATCAAGGAGGACGCCGCGATCGGAACGGTCTTCACCACACTGTTCGCTCTCGGTGTCGTCCTGATCTCGAAGAACCCCAGTCAGATCGACCTGCACCACGTGCTGTTCGGAAACCTGTTGGGCCTCTCCCAGTCCGACGTCTGGCAGATCGCCGGGCTCGCCACCGCAGTGTTCGTGGTGCTCGTCGTCAAGCGCCGGGATCTCACCCTGTTCGCGTTCGATCGGGTCCAGGCGCACACACTCGGCATCTCCCCCGCCAAGCTGTCGGCGCTCCTGCTCGCACTGCTGGCTGTCACGATCGTGAGTGCAGTCCAGGCCGTCGGCGTCATCCTCGTGGTCGCCATGCTCATCATCCCCGGCGCCACCGCGTACCTGCTGACCGACAGGATGTCCCGAATGCTGGTGATCGCGCCGGCGCTCGGCGCACTCGGGTCGGTGGCCGGTGTGTACACGAGCTACTACACCGATGCGGCGACCGGTGGCGTGGTGGTCCTCGCCCAGGCCTCGCTGTTCGCTGCCGCGTACCTGTTCGCACCACGGCAGGGCCTGGTGACTTCGGCCCTGCGCAGGCAACCGGTCCGGAAAGGTGATTCTCGGCTGAAGGTTACCTAAGCTGGTGCCGTGACCGACAGTCGTGAGCCCTCCACCGTGACCGACACTCTGTCCTCGGTCGCCCAGGACTACCTGAAGATCATCTGGACCGTCCAAGAGTGGTCGGGTGAGAAGGTCTCGACGAAGCTACTCGCCGAGCGCCTCGGCGTCTCCGCGTCGACGGTGTCCGAAGCGGTCCGCAGACTCGCCGACCAGGGCATGGTCGACCACGCTCGCTACCGATCCATCTCGCTCACCGACAGCGGGCGCGACGCCGCCGTCGCAATGGTGCGCCGCCACCGCCTCATCGAGACCTTCCTTGTCAGAGAACTCGGCTACGGCTGGGACGAAGTGCACGACGAGGCGGAAGTTCTCGAACACGCCGTCTCCGAGCGCATGATCGCCGCGATCGACGCCAAACTCGGCCACCCCGAGCGCGACCCGCACGGCGACCCGATCCCCACCGCGGCGGGCTCGATCCCGTCGCCACCCGCCCGCGCGCTCAGCGAATTCGGCGACGGAGAGCGCGGGCGTGTCGCCCGGATCTCCGACTCCGACCCGGCGATGCTGCGCTACTTCGACGAAGTCGGTATCGCTCTCGACACCGACATCGAAGTGATCGAACGCCGCGACTTCGCCGGTACCGTCTCGGTGCGGATCGGGAGTCCGGACGGCACCACGGTGGATCTGGGAAATCCTGCGGCCGAGTCCATCTGGATCGTCTGACGCGCTGTCAGATGTTCGACGGGCGGACCACGAACACCGACGCCGCCCGCTTCCCCTTCTCCTGGAGCAACGCCACTGCCTGTCCCTGCGGATCGATCGTGGCGTACACGCCCGGCATTCCGATCGGGTCGAGCCAGCGGCCGTGCGAGAGCACCACGGCCTCGTCGGCCGTGACCGAGCGGGTCTCGAACGCAGTCAGGATCGCAGCATCGAGATCGAGGCTGGGTGTCGGATCGTCCGCCAACTGCTCGAGTGTCCGTGCGTGTTCGAGACCGAACGGTCCGACCGTCGTGCGCCGCAGGGCCGTGAGGTGCCCTCCGACGCCGAGCGCTGCTCCCAGATCTCGCGCAAGAGCCCGGATGTAGGTCCCGGACGAACAGTCCACCTCGACGTCGAGGTCGACAAACCCTTTCTCGGGTGTGTCGTGGCGTGCGAGAACGTCGAACCGCGACACAGTCACCGGGCGCGCGGGGATCTCCACGGCTTCGCCCTCGCGCATCCGCGCGTACGCACGCTTACCGTCGATCTTGATCGCGCTCACGCTGGCAGGGACCTGCTCGATGTCGCCGGTCAACACGGCGACCTCCGCGGCAATCCGGTCGTCGCTCACGGTCGAGGCGTCGACGGTCTCGAGCACGTCACCTTCCGCATCGTCGGTCACGGTGTTCTGACCGAGCCGGATGGTAGCGGTGTACGACTTGGTGGTCAGCGCCAGCAACCCCAGCAGTTTGGTGGCGCGTTCGACACCGAGCACGAGGACTCCGGTGGCCATCGGGTCGAGGGTCCCGGCGTGGCCGACCTTGCGGGTACCCAGCAGTTTTCGGCATCGGGCGACGACATCGTGGCTGGTCAGACCCGCCGGTTTGTCCACGACGAGCAGACCGGCGCGGGTGAGGGCAGGGTTCTCGGAAGCGGATTCGGTCACGGGTCAGCGCACCGTGATCGCGGTGAGCACGAGTCCGTCGGCCACCAGCCAACGACCCTCGAACCCGGTCAGCGGCGGGCCTCCGTGGGTGTCGCCCGGAACCAGCAGCTTCGATCGGAACGTACCGGAGGCCTCGGCGGAGTTGTCGCGTTCGAAGGTGATGTGTGCGTCCTCGAATCCGAGCCACCGGCCGGTGAGCGGAAACCACGCCTTGTAGGTGGCTTCCTTGGCGCAGAACAGCAGCCGATCCCAGTGCACATCAGGATCGGAGGTCGATGCGAGCCATGTGCGTTCGACGTCGAGGCTGACCGCGTCGAGGACACCGTCGGGGAGACGGTCGTGCGGTTCGGCGTCGATCCCGAGCGAACGCACCTGCAGCGAGTAGCCGAGCACGGCGCCGCGATAGCCGTCGCAGTGCGTGAGGCTGCCGACCACGCCTCGCGGCCAGACCGGTACACCCCGGTCGCCCTTGAGGATCGGTGCCGGATCGACACCGAGGCGACTCATCGCCTGACGTGCACAGTGCCGCGCACCGATGAACTCGCGGCGACGCTTCTCCACCGCCCTCGCGATGAGCGGTTCTTCCTGTGGGTGGGCCACGAGTCCCGGCGGGTCGGAGAACAGTTCCGCGGCTGCGACACCGTCCGGAACGATCCGTGTGAGCAGACTTTCACGTGCTCCGACCTGGGAGATCGTCGGTTCCGTCACCGCAGTTCCTTCTCTCGTCGAGTCCGAAACTTCTCGGCTTCGGCTTCCATCTCGGGGGTCACGGTGAAGTGACCGCCCCACTTGTTGAGTGTGCCCGGCGGGTAGTCCGGGACGGGGAGGATCTGGCGTAGCACATTGTCGGGGAGGCCGCGCCGCTGCCATTCACGTGGATATCCGACCGACACTTCCTCGAAGCGCACCCCGTCGTAGTAGGTGGTGCGCGGAATGTGGAGGTGTCCGTACACGCTGCACAACGCCCGGTACCGCACGTGCCAGTCGGCGGTCTCGGTGGTGCCGCACCACAGCGCGAATTCGGGATAGAACAGCATTCGGGTGGGCTCGCGCACGAGCGGGAAATGGTTGATCAGCACGGTCGGCAGCTCAGGATCGAGCGCGTCGAGCCGAGCTCTTGTCTGCTCGATCCGTGCCCGGCACCACGTGTCGCGGGTGATGTACGGGTCGGGCTTCAACAGGAATTCGTCGGTTGCGACCACGTTCCGCTCGCGCGCCAAGGCGAGGCCGTCGGCTTTCGTGGTGGTGCCGTCCGGCAGGAACGAGTAGTCGTACAGCAGGAACATCGGCACCAGCGTGACGGGGCCCCCGTCGCCCTCCCAGACCGGGTACGGGTCTTCCGGGGTGATCACGCCGAGTTCACGGCACATGGTGACGAGGTAGTCGTAGCGAGCGACCCCGTGCATCTGTACGGGATCCTTCGCGGTCGTCCACAATTCGTGATTGCCGGGAACCCAGATCACTTTCGCGAAGCGTCCGCTGAGCAGCTTCAACGCCCAGCGGATGTCGTCGGTCTTCTCGGATACGTCACCTGCCACGATGAGCCAGTCGTCGGGTGATTCGGGGAACAGGTCCTCGGTGACAGGCCGGTTGCCCCGGTGTGCCACATGGATGTCGCTGACCGCCCACAGTTTCGCTGCCACCGGCTTCTATCCTCCCGTTCCGTCGTCTGCGTGGACCTGCCGGTCCGCGCCCGTCACTGCCCAACGCCCCGTCCGGGTGCGCCACACGACGGCAATCATCCGAAACACGATGAACACCGTAAGCCCCGTCCAAATTCCCGCGAGCCCCCAGTCGAAGGCGAGCGAACACCAGATCAGCGGTAGGAACCCCAGCAGCGCGGCCGTGAGCGTGGCATTGCGCAGGAACGCGGCGTCGCCTGCGCCGAGCAGCACTCCGTCGAGCGCGAACACCACCCCGGCGAGGGGCATGATCGCGATGAAGAACCACCATGCGACATCGATCTGGCCGAGCACGGCGTCGTCGGTCGTGAACAGGCCGGGGATCATTGTGCGCCCGGCGAGGAAGAACAACGCCAGACCCGCCGCGAACAGCGCCGACCAGGCCGTCACCCGCCAGGCGATCCGGTTCGCGCCGCGGGTGTCCTTGGCTCCGAGAGCGGAGCCGACGAGTGCTTGCGCTGCGATGGCGAGCGAATCGAGGGCGAGGGTGACGAAGTTCCACAGCTGGAGGACCACCTGGTGCCCGGCGACGGCAGCCGCCCCGAACCGCGCGGCAACCGCGGCCGCCGACAGGAAGCACGCCTGGAACGCCAGGCTCCGCGCGATGAGGTCGCGGCCGAGGCGCAACTGCGCGACGATCACCGCACGACGCGGCCGATGCGACACGCCCGAGCGCAGCAGCGCCACGACGAACAGCGTCGCGGCGACGAACTGCCCCACGACGTTGGCGACGGCCGAGCCCACGAGTTCCCACCGCGGAGCGCCGAGCAGACCGTGTACCAGGATCGGGCACAGCACCGCCGAGAGCCCCAACCCCAGCACCACGTATCGCAGGGGTCGTGCGGTGTCCTGCACACCACGCATCCATCCGTTGCCTGCGAGGCTGATGAGGATCAGTGGGGCACCGAACAACGCGACACGTAGCCAGGACACGGCGGCCGCCGCGATCTCCTCGTCGCCTGCGATCAGACTCGCGACCGGCGTTGCAAGCAATTGGCCGATCACGACGATCGCGACCCCGACGCCCACCGCGAGCCAGGTCGCCTGGACGCCCTCGGTGACGGCGTCGTCCCGCCGGCCGGCGCCGTGGAATCGCGCGGCCCGGGCGGTCGTCCCGTACGACAGGAAGGTCAGCTGGGTCGTGACCTGAGCGAGGACGAGGCCGCCGATGGCCAGCCCGGCGAGGGGCAGCGCACCGAGCCGTCCCACGACGGCGATGTCGAACAGCAGGTAGAGAGGCTCGGCAGCAAGCACTCCGAGTGCAGGCAACGCAAGTCCGAGGATGCGTCGACCCGAGAGGTCGAGTGGGGCCCTTCCGGCTTCGGTCGACTCCATCACCCGAGCGCGGCACGCAGGGCAGTGACGATCGCGTCGGAGTCGCCGTATGCCGTGTAGCCGGATGCGAAGCGGTGCCCACCGCCTCCGAGGGAGGTGGCCACCAGCGAGACGTCCACGCCACGTTTGGAGCGAAGCGAGACGGTCCACTCCTGCGGTCCGACCTCTTTGAACACGGCAGCAACCTCGGCTTCGGCGGTGGTGCGCACGATGTCGATCACGCTTTCGATCTCTTCGGCGCCGAGGTGCTCGGAGTCCGCACGACGCACCAGCGCGTACACCAGTCCGCTGCCGCCAGCGGCATCCGGGACGAGCGTGGCAGAAGCCAGAACCGAGGACAGCATCGGCAACCACCCGAACGGGTGTGTGTCGAGAAGTGTGCGGGTGATGCTCGCGCCGTCGATACCGGTCGCGAGCAGCCTCTCCGCGAGCCGGTGGGTACCCGGACGAACCCACCGGAACGATCCGGTATCGGTCGCGAGCCCCGCGAACAGGCAGTGCGCGATGTCCGCGTCGACCTCGACTCCCCACGCGTCGAAGAGGTCCGTGAGGACCGCCGCGGTCGCCTCGGCGTCCACGTCGATGAGATTGTGGGTCCCGAACCGTGTGTTGGAACGGTGGTGGTCGATGATCAACGAGTTCCGGGCGCCCTCGAGTCGGGTCCGCAACCCGCCGAGACGGCCGGCGGTGCCGCAGTCCACAGCGACGAGCAGATCCACCTCGTCCCGGACCTCCTCCGCCGCGGTGACCAGGTGGACACCCGGCAGGCCTCGCATCGACAGGGGCACCGTGTCGGGCGCGGCGAACGCCACCTGCACGGGAATCCCTCGTCGTTCGAACGCCAGGCCGAGTGCCAGCCCGCTGCCGAGCGTGTCGGCATCGGGCTGGATGTGGCACAGCACGGTCACCGTCTCCGCAGCGGAGAGCAGCGCGACGGCGCCGTCCAGGTCGACTGCACCGTCACCGCCGCTCGACGATTCGGAGTCGGGCACTGTTCCGCTATTCGTCGTCGTCACGTTCGCGAGGTTCCTTGTACGGGTCGGAGTCGCCGGCCGGGACCGCGCCCTCCCGTGCCCGTGCCACCTCGTCGTCCGCCGCACGCGCACGCTCGAGAAGTTCTTCCATGTGACGGGCAGTCTCGGGGACGGTGTCGGTCGCGAATGTCAGTGTCGGGGTGAAGCGGACACCGGTTGCCGCACCGACCTTCGATCGCAGGATTCCCTTGGCCTTCTCGAGCCCGGCGGCTGCCGACTCGAGGTCCGCTTCGGTGTTCAGGTCGGCACCGCGCACGGTGTAGTAGACCGTCGCGTCGTGCAGGTCAGGGGTGACCTTCGCGTCGGTGATGGTGATGAACTCGAGCCGTGGGTCCTTGATCTCATGGTCGATCGCGGTGGCCACGATGGTGGAAATGCGCTTCGCGAGTCGGCGCGCGCGTGCTGGATCGGCCATGTCGTTCGTTCCTCCTCGGTCGCCGGTCTCCGGCGACCACTATCGATGTTGTGTCGGTCCGTCAGTCTTCCGGGCCGAACACTCTCAGTCTGGTGGAGAGCAACTCCAGTTCGGGGCGGGCCGCGGCGAGCCTCTCGCACTTGTCGAGTATCTCGCGGACGTGCGCGAGGTCGGGTGCGGCGACCGCCACACCGAGTTGCGCCCGTCGATGCAGATCCTGATCACCGGTCTCCGACGCCGACACACCCAGTCGACGAAGCTCGGCGAGCACCGGCTTGATCAGCGAGCGCTTCCCCTTGAGCGAATGGACGTCGCCCAGGAGGATATCCAGTTCGAGTGCTCCCAGATACATCGTCGGCCTTCTCCCGTCGGATCCGGATCTCTCGACACGCCCGTGGCGGCGGACGACGAGGTCGTCCACCGCCACCGGTCGAGATGTGTCAGTCGCGCGGCTTCTCGCGCAGCTCGTAGGCCTCGATCACGTCGCCGACCTTGATGTCGGAGTAGGTGACCGTCAGACCACATTCGTAGCCTTCGCGCACCTCGACGACGTCGTCCTTCTCACGCCGCAGCGACGAGATCGTGACGGTCTCCGCAACCACGTTGTTGTCGCGGATCAGACGTGCCTTGGCGTTGCGCTTGACGATGCCCGACTGCACGAGGCAACCGGCGATGTTCCCGACCTTCGACGACTTGAAGATCGCACGGATCTCGGCGCGGCCGAGCTCGACCTCCTCGTAGATCGGCTTGAGCATGCCCTTGAGAGCCTTCTCCACTTCGTCGATCGCCTGGTAGATGATCGAGTAGTAGCGGATGTCGACGCCCTCGCGGTTCGCCAGCTCCGTCGCCTTGCCTTCGGCGCGGACGTTGAAGCCGATGATCACGGCGTTCGATGCCGAGGCGAGGTTGACGTTGGTCTCGGTGACGCCACCGACACCGCGGTCGATGACCCGCAGTCGTACTTCGTCGTCGATCTGGATACCCATGAGGGCCTCTTCGAGGGCCTCGACGGTACCGGAGTTGTCGCCCTTGAGGATCAGGTTGAGCTCGTTGTGCTCCTTGAGAGCGGCATCGAGATCTTCGAGGCTGATCCGCTTGCGGCTCTTCGCAGCCAGAGCGTTGCGCTTGCGCGCATTGCGCCGGTCGGCGATCTGCCGGGCGATGCGGTCTTCCTCGACGACGACCAGGTTGTCGCCGGCGCCGGGCACCGACGTGAAGCCGATGACCTGGACGGGACGCGACGGAAGCGCCTCGTGCACGTCGTCACCGAACTCGTCGACCATGCGTCGCACACGGCCGTATGCATCGCCGGCGACGATGGAGTCGCCGACGCGCAGGGTGCCGCGCTGGATCAGGACGGTGGCCACCGGACCGCGACCGCGGTCGAGGTGTGCCTCGATGGCGACGCCCTGCGCCTCCATGTCCGGGTTGGCCCGCAGGTCGAGGGACGCGTCTGCGGTGAGCAGCACGGCCTCGAGCAACTCGTCGATGTGCAGCCCCTGCTTCGCCGAGATGTCGACGAACATGGTGTCGCCGCCGTACTCCTCGGTGACCAGTCCGTACTCGGTGAGCTGCTGACGGATCTTCTGAGGGTTCGCACCCTCCTTGTCGATCTTGTTCACCGCGACCACGATCGGCACGTCGGCCGCCTGGGCGTGGTTGATCGCCTCGACCGTCTGCGGCATGACGCCGTCGTCCGCCGCGACCACGAGGATCGCGAGGTCCGTCGACTTCGCACCACGGGCACGCATGGCGGTGAACGCCTCGTGACCCGGGGTATCGATGAAGGTGATCAGGCGGTCTTCACCGTTGAGGTGCGTTTCCACCTGGTAGGCACCGATGTGCTGCGTGATGCCACCGGCCTCGTCCTCGCGGACGTTGGCCTTACGGATGGTGTCGAGCAGTCGGGTCTTGCCGTGGTCGACGTGACCCATGACGGTGACCACCGGCGGACGCTGCTGGAGATCTTCCTCGCCGCCTTCGTCCTCGCCGTACTGAATATCGAACGACTCGAGCAGCTCGCGGTCCTCGTCCTCGGGCGAGACGACCTGTACGACGTAGTTCATCTCCGAGCCGAGCAGCTCGAGTGTCTCGTCGTTGACCGACTGAGTGGCCGTGACCATCTCACCGAGGTTGAACAGGGCCTGCACGAGCGATGCCGGGTTCGCGTCGATCTTCTCCGCGAAGTCGGACAGCGACGCGCCGCGTGCGAGACGGATCGTCTCACCGCTGCCACGTGGCAACCGCACGCCGCCGACGGCGGGCGCCTGCATCGAATCGTATTCCTGCCGCTTCTGCCGCTTCGACTTACGGCCACGACGCGGAGCGCCACCGGGACGACCGAACGCACCGGCTGCACCGCCACGTCCACGTCCGCCGCCGCCACCGCCGGGACGACCCCGGAAGCCGCCGGGAGCACCTGCTCCTGCGCCTGCAGGAGCACCGGCGCCTGCGCCACCACCGGCTCCACCACCGCGGTAGCCGCCGCCACCGCCGCCGGGACGACCGCCGGGTGCGCCGCCCGGACGACCCGGACGACCGGACGCGGCCGGACGTGCAGCACGCTGCGGCATCGCACCCGGAGTGGGGCGCGGAGGCATGGAACCGGGGGACGGACGCGGTCCGCCCTGACCGGGAGCCGGACGGGGACCGCCCTGACCCGGAGCCGGACGCTGTCCACCTGCGGCCGGACGTCCCTGGCCCGGAGCCGGACGGGGACCGCCCTGACCGGGAGCCGGACGGGGTCCGCCGGGGCCCGGACGGGGACCGGCCGGACGCGGAGCGGGCCGCTCGGCAGGAGCGGACGAGTAGGGGTTGTTACCGACGCGCGGAGACTTCGGGCCCGGACGCGGAGCGGGCTTCGGACCCGGCGTCGGAGCCTTCGGTGCCGGCTTCGCAGCGGGAGCCTGAGCATCCGCCGGTGTAGCGGCTTCGGCGGCCGGTGCTGCCGGAGCCGGTGTTGCGGGTGCTTGAGTCTCCGCTGCCTGAGGTTCGGGGGCCGCGGGCGCCGGAGCGGCCGGGGCTGCGGGTGCCGGTGCCGGTGCCGCGGGCTTGGGTGCACCGGGCTTCGGCCGTGCCGACGAGGTCGGTGCCGGTGCCTGAGCCGCGGGGGCTTCCTTCTCCGGCGTTGCAGGCGCGGCGGGTGCCGGGGCTGCGGGTGCTGCCGGACGAGGGCCCGGACGTGGTGCGCCGGGCCTGGGGCCCGGGGCGGGGGCGGCCTTTGCGGCCGGCGCATCAGCGCTCTGCGCGTTACCGAACGAATCGCGAAGACGACGGGCCACCGGGGGCTCGACCGTCGACGACGCTGACTTTACGAACTCGCCTTGCTCCTTGAGCTTTGCGAGTAGTTCCTTGCTTGTGACACCGAGTTCTTTAGCCAACTCGTGCACGCGGGCCTTGCCTGCCACTGCTCTCCTCACTGATGAGGTCGAGCGGCCAATGCCCGCACGACCTCGGGTTATCTCCGATGGACGTTCATCGCTGGTGCTTCACGGTGTGCTCATGAGTGTTCGTGCCTGTTCTTCTCAGAGTTCGATGTCACTGTTGGTGTCCTGCCGTCGAGATCGCTGTGCGACCTCTCCGTCATGGACCCGACCAGCTGATCCAGCGCTGAGATATCCGGACCGCCGGACACCCTCAGTGCTCTGCCGAATGCTCGACGCCGAACGGCCAGGTTCAGACACTCCGCGGTGGGATGCATCCATGCACCTCGCCCAGGAAGCCTGCGCCTCGGATCGGGGACGACCACGCAACCTTCCGGTTCCGAGCCTCGCGCCACGATCCTCAACAGTTCGGCAGCCAGCGTTCGCTGCCGACATCCGACGCAAGTGCGCACCGGGCCGGTGCGCTCCGGGCCGACGGAGGGCAGTTCATGCTGAACCATCGACCACTGTACCGCTGTTTTGCCCGAAATCCCGCATCTCACCTTCACCTGCCTGTCGGGGACTCGTCCGCGCCCTCTGCCTCGACGGGTGCGGCGTCGCTCCGGATATCGATGCGCCATCCGGTCAGGCGTGCTGCGAGACGCGCATTTTGCCCTTCCTTACCGATCGCAAGCGATAGCTGGAAGTCGGGCACGACCACTCGTGCAGCGCGCGCATCCGGGTCCACAACCGTGACGGAAACCACCTTCGACGGCGACAACGCGTTGCCGACGAACTTCGCGGGATCCTCGTCGAAGTCGATGATGTCGATCTTCTCTTCACCGAGTTCTCGCATCACATTGCGCACACGCTGACCCATCGGCCCGATGCAGGCGCCCTTCGCGTTGAGCCCGGGCACGACCGAGTGCACAGCGATCTTCGAGCGGTGGCCCGACTCCCGCGCGACCGCGACGATCTCGACGGACTCGTCGGCGATCTCGGGAACCTCGAGTGCGAACAGCTTGCGAACCAGGTTCGGGTGGGTCCGCGACAGCGTGATCTGCGGTCCGCGCTGCCCGCGTGAGACACCCACCACATAGCACTTGATGCGGTCACCGTGTTCGTAATTCTCCCCGGGGACCTGCTCGGCCGCCGGGATCAGCCCTTCGGTGGTGCTGGCGTCGCCGCCGATCTTGACAACCACCATGCCGCGGGCGTTGGCGCGGGAGTCGCGCTGCACGACACCGCTGACGATCTCCCCCTCGTGGGTGGAGAACTCACCGAATCGCTGCTCGTGTTCCGCGTCGCGGATCCGCTGCATGATCACCTGGCGTGCGGTGGTCGCAGCGATACGACCGAAGTTCTCGGGGGTGTCGTCCCATTCCGCGATGACGTTGCCGTCTTCGTCGCGCTCCTCGGCGAGCACCTGGATCGCTCCGGTCTTGACATCGACCACGACCCGCGCGTGCGACTGGTGACCGTCGACGTGCCGGTAGGCGGTGAGCAATGCCGTCTCGAGCGTCTCGATCAGCTCGTCGAACGGAATGTTCTTCTCCGACTCCAGCATCCGCAGAGCCGCAATTTCGATATTCACTTGTCCATCCTCAGTTCGTTGCTTTCGGTGCCGCCGTCCACCGTGTCCTCGTCGTCCGCCGCGTCCTCGCCCACCGCATTCTCGTCGATCTCACCGGCCTGCACGCGACCGTCGGGCAGTCCACCGGCAAGTTCCAGCTCCCGCGGATTCGGGGGCGAGAACTCGATCTCGACCACGGCCTTGCGCACGTCGCTCAGCGACAGGGAGCGAACGAAGGGGCCCTGCTTGTCGGACTCCACCACACGAATGGTGTCGCCGACGAGTTCGCCGATCCGGGCGACGAACGTCTCGTCGGCTGTCTCGATCCGGGCCTTGCGGCCCTGAGCGCGCCGCCAGTGCCGGTCGAGTGTGATCGGCCGGCCGATGCCCGGACTCGTCACTTCGAGGACGTACGGCGACTCCCCGAAATCGGAGATGGAGTCGAATGCTTCGGACACCAGGCGGCTCAGACGGGCCGCCTCGTCCAGCCCGAGGCCCGCGTCACTGTCGACCATCAGTCGAACGGTGCTGTGCTTTCCGGCGGCGGTCACGACCACGTCTTCGAGGTCGTAGCCCTCGTTGTCGAGAAGATCGGTGACGAGCTCGACGATCCTCTCCGGGGGTGGCACAGGCATGGTGAGCGGGCTCCTCGTTCAGTTGTGATCGCAGCGGACACCGGCCGGGACGGACGTTCCGGCAGATATCCAGCCTAACGTGCAATTCGCCGCGCCGTGACCAGGCCGGGGTCGTTGTCTGTCACACCCGACTGGCAGGATGGCCCGGTGCCGATGCCAGTGACGCGATCCGCGATGTCCCGACGAACCCTGCTGCGATGGTGCTCGGCCGCGGCCGGAGGAGTCTCGGTGGCGGCTGTCACCGGATGTGGAATCACCGACGACAGCGAGCCCGAGCCCGACCCATTGCTCGCCCAGGCCGCACGAGCTCGCACCGATGCGTCGACCGCCACCGCCTTGATTGCGGCCTCCCCCGACCTCGCCGCCCCACTGACCACCATCAGCTCCGAACGCACCGCACACGCCGATGCACTCGACGCCGAGGTCGCTCGCGTGGCGGGCGCAACGACGAACGACACCCCGTCGTCGACGACCACCGCACCCGCAGCCGAAGCACCCACCGTCGAACTGCTGCGTGAGCGCCTGACGCAGTCGCAGCGCAGCGCAGCCGACGTCGGCCGCACCCTGCAGGGGTTCCGCGCGGGGATGCTCGCCTCCATCAGCGCCGCGTGTGCGGTCCAGACGGCGGTGTTGTTGCCGTGACGTCGCCCGAGCTCGGTCCCGAACAGCAATCCCTCGTCGATGCCCTCGCCGCCGAGCACGCCGCCGTGTTCGGATACGGCGTCGTCTCGGCCTTCGCCGACCCGGCGCGCGCCGACGACGTGGCGACGAGCACCGCAGCGCATCGCGCGCGCCGCGACGCCACGATCGACGCGTTGATCGCCGTCGGTGTCGAACCGCCGGTCGCGGCACCCGGATACACGGTGCCGTTTCCCGTCGTCGATCCGACGAGTGCCGCGCAGCTCGCAGTGCAGATCGAATCCGACACCGCGGTCGCGTGGCGTTCGGTGGTCGAGCGGGCACGAAGCGAACCGGCCCGAGCGAACGCAATCGAGGCACTCACCGACACCGCGGTGCGTGCCGCACGATGGCGGACACACCTCGGGATCGTTCCGCCGACCGTTGCGTTCCCCGGTCGGTCCTGAGGACCCGGCCGACCACACGGTCACACTTCCTGGCGGCGCATCCACCACATCGTTCCGGCAGTGAACACAAGAATGTAGTCGCCGAGGGCTTGACCAACCGTGAGATCGGCGACCCACTGTTCCTGAGCCCCGCGACGGTGCGCACCCATGTGAGCCGGATCCTGCTCGAGCTCGGTGCGCGGGACCGGACCCAGTTGGTGGTGCTGGCCTACGAGTCCGGTCTGGTGCGGCCTGGATGGCGGGAGAGTTGACCGCTCGACCGACGTCGTTCGACCTGTTGGCACCGCATCTGCGCACTAGACTGCGGGTGCGCGACCGTCCGTACAGCGATATGGGAGCACACCATGAAATCAGTCGACCCGTACCTGAATTTCAACGGAAACACCGAAGAAGTATTCATCTTCTACCGATCCGTCTTCGGCGGCGAACTACAGCTGGCTCGCTTCAGCGACATGGATACCGGCGATATGGAGCTGACCGAGGAGCAGAAGAACGGCGTCGCACACGTCGCGCTCCCGTTGGGCGACAGCACGCTCATGGGATCCGATGTCCCCGAGGCAATGGGCACCGTCACTGCCGGAACGAATTTCGCGATCTCGATCGACGCCGACAGCGCCGAGGAAGCCGACCGGGTATTCGCCGGACTGTCCGAGGGAGGCGAGGTGTCCATGCCACTGGGGAAGGTGGAATGGGCCGAGCGCTTCGGCATGTGCACCGACAAGTACGGCGTGCAGTGGATGATCGGCTACGCCGGCGACGTGGTGTTCGGGTCGCCCTAGTCGTCTGTCGGTGTTGGTCGGTGTCCTGGTAGCACGCAGGCGGTGTCGAGACCGAGGACGTGGTTGAGCCGACCGAACGCCAACCACGATCCGATGCTCATCGACAACTCGACGATCTCGGCGTCGGTGTACTGGGCCTTCATCCGGCCCCAGAACGCGTCGTCGAGTCCGTGGTGATCGAGCGCGTATCGCTCGGCGTACTCGGTGGCGAGTCGTGTTCGCTCGTCGAAGTGCTCGGTGGTGCGCCAATTCTCGACGTCTCGGTCGAAACCGGGCTCGACCTTCACTCCGTCCCGTTCGGTGCGCCAGTCCTGGCAGAAGACACATCCGTTGATCTGCGCGATCCGCAGCCGAGCGGCTTCGAACGCGCGCAGGTCGATGGTCGAGTGCTCGTACACGGACAGCGAGAATTGGGCGGCGGGGATGCCGATCCCGGGGACCATCTCGGCCCAGACGTAGCCGATCGGGTCTTTGTCCTCGGGGATGTCGATGATCATGCGGGTGTTCCTTCCGCGGCGGTGAGTTTGCCGATCGCAGGGCGTAGCGGTACGTCGAGCGCGTCGTAGAGACCGGGTTCATGCTCGACGAGCCAGTCGATCGCGCCGACGAGGCGACCCACCGCCGTCGCATTCCCCCCTGCCGCCCGGCTTCCGCCTTCGTCGTCGGCCTCGATGCTGACTTCGATCCGAGGTCGTCCCTCGATGATCACCCGGTGCGCACCCGCACCGCCGTCGGGTGGAACCGGCCAGTCCGGCGCGCAATTCGGGTGGATGCGGGTGACGTGTTCGATGACGATGCGGGGCAGTCCGCCGACGATGCCCTGCAGTTCGAATCGCACCGCGCCCTGTGCGCCCGCCTCGAAGTCGCCCATCGTCGCAGTGGTGATGGTGTTGTCGAGGGCCCGCCGGTCGAAGACTTCACGGATCTCGTCGAGTTCGACGCCGAGGCCTCGCGCCATCAACCGCACCTGTCCGCCCCACACCATGGTCGGGACGGACGGCGCGAGCATGGGTGGTTGGTAGTCCATCGGCAGTCCCATACCCACGAGGTACCGCACCGAGTCCGGCTGGTCGTAGGTGGAGTAGTCGAAGATCTCCTGGCAGCGGATGCCCTCGACCGTCGTGCCGAGTCCGCTGAGCAGCAGCGGCAGCACGTCGTTGCCCCAACCGGGGTCGATACCCGACGCGAAGAACGACCCTCCTGCCTCCGTGATCGCTGCCAGGATCGGCTCCCGCATCTCGGGCGGGGCGCTGCGGTGGTCGTAGAGAGGAAACAGCGCGGGGGTGACGACCACGGCGCCGGTGCTCAGCGCACGAAGAATGTCGGCGAAGGCGTCGTGGGGGCGGATGTCCCCGGTCGCCGCGTACACGACGGCTCCGGGGCCTGCGGAGAGCGCGGCGTCGATATCGGCTGTCGCCGCGACACCGACCTCGCGGCCGAGATCGCCCAGGTCGCCGGCGTCGCGGCCGACCTTGTCCGGGTTGTGGACCAGCACCGCGGTGAGTTCTAGCGCCGGGTGAGCGTCGACGGCTCGGATCGCCGCACGTCCGACGTTTCCCGTGCCCCAGACGACGGTAGAGATCATGGCTGCGCACGTTACGACACTGGAACAGGTTCTCGCACCGGATCAGGCAATCCGGCGGGAACCTGTCCCGTCGCGACCCTCAGTCGACGACGAGTGCCATCGCGAAGCCGTCCCAACCCTTCGAGCCCACGGTCTGGAGTGCCGTGGCATCGAGCCGCGGTTCTGCTGCCAGCAGAGCGAGAACGTCCCGTGACGCGCGGACCCGTTCGTCATCCTGGTCGGGATCGGCGATGGCTCCGCCGCGAACGATGTTGTCGACGACGATGACGCTGCCCGGTCGAGTCAGCCGCAGTGCTTCGCGCACGTAATTGGAGTTGTTCTCCTTGTCCGCGTCGATGAACACCAGATCGAACGGGCCGTCGATGTGCGGCAACGACTCCAATGCCGGTCCGACGCGGATGTCGACGACACCGCCGACACCCGCGCGGTCCAGGTTCGTGCGGGCGACCTCAGCGTGGCGAGGTTCGAATTCGAGTGTGACCACCCGGCCTTCGTCTCCGACCGCGCGGGCGAGCCAGATCGTGCTGTATCCGCCGAGCGTGCCGATCTCGAGCACCGCACGGGCGCCCATCGCGCGGGCGAGCAGGTGCAGGAACTTGCCCTGCATGCGCGAGACGTCGATGGCGGGCAGGCCTGCGTCGGTGTTCGCCACAAGTGCGGACTCCGTGGCGCGATCGTTGCCGATGAGAAGGTCGGAGAGGTAGGTGTCGGTGTGTTCCCATTCAGGAGCCATGGACACAGTGTCCCCCGCCACCGTCTCATCGGTAGCCGTCCGTCGTTTCTAGCGGCGGGTCGCTGCGAGAACCTCGTTCACCGCATCCGCGACGGGCACCTCGCGGGCCTCGCCGGTGAAGCGGTCACGCACTTCGACGTGACCGTCTGCGAAACCGCGGCCGACCACGACGACGAGCGGCATACCGAGCAGTTCGGAGTCCTTGAACTTCACTCCGGGCGATGCTTTGCGGTCGTCGAAGAGCAGGTCGACGCCGGCGTCGGAGAGTTCCTGCGCGAGAGCTTCGGCGCCCGCGCGGGCCTGCTCGTCCTTGTTGGCGATCACGAGGTGGACGTCGAACGGCGCGATCTCTGCAGGCCAGCGCAGGCCCTTGTCGTCGTGCTGCTGCTCGGCGACCACTGCGACGAGCCGTGAGACGCCGACACCGTAGGAGCCCATAGTGGGGCGCACCGGCTTTCCGTTCTCACCGAGGACGTTGACCTCGAATGCGTCGGTGTACTTGCGGCCTAGCTGGAACACGTGCCCGATCTCGATGCCGCGGGCCGAGACGAGCGGTCCGGCTCCGTCGGGCGACGGGTCGCCGTCGCGCACCTCTGCTGCCTCGATCGTGCCGTCCGGGGTGAAGTCGCGACCGGCCACGAGTCCGAACACGTGCTTGCCGTGTTCGTCGGCACCGGTGATCCACGAAGTTCCCTCGACGACCCGGGGATCGACGAGGTAGCGCACGCCGTTCGCCAGCAACGCCTTGGGACCGATGTAGCCCTTGACGAGGAACGGATTGGCAGCGAAATCTGCCTCGCCGAGCAGAGCGACCTCGGCCGGTTCGAGAGAGGCTTCGAGACGCTTGTCGTCGACCTCGCGGTCGCCGGGGACGCCGATACCGAGGAGCTCCCACTCGCCGCCGGGCTGCCGCACCTTCACGAGGATGTTCTTGAGCGTCTCGGAGGCGCCGACCTCGCGACCGAGGATCTGCGAGGACGCAGTGACGAGCGTGTCGATCGTGGGAGTGTCCGGGGTGTCCTGGACGACCGCGTCCGGCTGACCCTCGATCGGGATGGGTGTCGGGGCCAGGGTCTTCACAGCCTCGACGTTCGCGGCGTACCCGGATTCGACGCACCGCACGTAGGTGTCCTCGCCCGCGGGTGACTCTGCGAGGAATTCCTCCGACGCGCTGCCACCCATCGCGCCTGACGTCGCGGACACGACCACGTACTGCACGCCGAGGCGCGTGAAGATCCGCTCGTATGCGTCGCGGTGTGCGCGGTACGACTCGGCGAGCCCCTCGTCGGTGAGGTCGAAGCTGTACGAGTCCTTCATGGTGAACTCGCGGCCGCGCAGAATGCCGGCGCGTGGCCGTTCCTCGTCGCGGTACTTGGTCTGGATCTGGTACAGCGTGACCGGGAAGTCCTTGTACGAGTTGTATTCGCCCTTGACGGTGAGCGCGAACATCTCCTCATGGGTCGGGCCGAGGAGGTAGTCGCCGCCCTTGCGATCCTGGAGACGGAACAGACCGGGTCCGTACTCCGTCCAGCGGTTCGTCGTCTCGTAGGGCTCGCGCGGGAGCAGCGCAGGCAGGGATATCTCCTGCGCGCCGATGCCGTTCATCTCCTCGCGGACGACCCGCTCCACCTCACGCAACACCTTCAGGCCCAGCGGCAGCCACGAGTACACGCCCGGCGCGATGCGGCGCACATAACCGGCGCGGACAAGCAGCTTGTGGCTGGCGACCTCGGCGTCGGCCGGGTCGTCGCGGAGGGTGCGGAGGAACAGTTGCGACATGCGGGTGATCACGATCGGTCAGCCTACCTCGCGGTCTCATCCGCCCGATCGGTACGGTTGTCGTTTGTGCTGGTCCTTCTTCCCCCTTCCGAGACCAAGTCCGACGGCGGCGACGGCGCCCCACTCGATCTCGGCGACCTGTCGATGCCGCAACTGACCGAGACACGCGAGCTCCTCTTGCAGTCTCTCGTCGATCTCGCCGCCGACCCGGAGGCGTCATGTCGGGCCCTCGGACTCGGCGCCACCCAGTTCGACGAGGTCGAACGGAACGCGAAGCTGTGGGTCTCCCCCACTCGTCCGGCGCTCTCCCGCTACACGGGCGTGTTGTTCGACGCGCTCGATGCCGCCGCCTTCACCAAGGCACAGCGCGACAAGGCCTACCGTCGGCTGGGCATCGGGTCTGCGCTGTTCGGCGCGGTGCGCGCGGCCGACCCGATCCCCGCCTACCGGCTGTCGGGCGGGTCGAAGCTGCCCGGTTTCGGGACACTCGCGGCGCTGTGGCGCCCGGAGTTGTCCGACGCGATCACGACGGAAGCGGACGGCGATCTCGTCGTCGACCTACGCTCGGGCGTTTATCAGCAGCTCGGACCGGTGCCCGGTGCGGTGACCGCCACGGTGCTCACCGAGCAGCCCGACGGGACCCGCAAGGTGGTCAGCCACTTCAACAAGCACCACAAGGGCCTGCTTGCCCGAGCGCTGGTGCTCACGCGCGCCGAACCGGCGGACGTCAAGGGTGTAGCGCGGGTGGCGTCGAAGGCCGGTTTGCGGGTCGAGGTGGCATCGCCGACCGAGTTGGTCGTCCTGACCTGATACGCACACCGACCCCGCCGGAAGACGGGGTCGGTGTGCGTGTCAGATCTCAGATCGTCTGGGCTGCCTTCTCGGCTTCCTGTGCCTGCGCGACCTGTTCTGGCGTGAACCGGATGAACAGTGCCGCGATACCCGCGATGACCGCACACACTGCACAGCCGAAGAGAGCGAACAGATAGCCCTCTCCCTGTGCGGTGAGCTGAGCGTCCGTCATATTCGCGACCGGACCGGGCGTGCCGCCGAGTGACATCGCCCGCGACGTCGCCAGCGAACCGATGATCCCGAGACCGACGGGCCCTCCGAGGGTCTGGGCAACCTGCGCGATCGCCGACAGCGGCCCGATCTCGTGCGAACCCACACCGGCGACGGCACACAACGGCAGCGGCACGACGGCGAGTCCGACACCGAACCCGACGATGAGCACGAGTACGAACAGGGTCGGGAAGTACGCGACGTCGTGGTCCATTGCCGACCCGTACACCAGGCTCACGGTCATGATGGCCGTACCGGTCACGATGAGCCAGCGCGGCTGAATCCGCGCGACGAGTTTCGACGACACGGCGGCCGCACCACCGAGACCGAAGGCGAACGGAACGAACGCGAGGCCCGCCTGCAGCGGGGTGTAGCCGAGAACGTCCTGCACGAACAGGGCAACGAATGCGGCGAGACTGAACATCACCGCGCCCGCGAAGAAGATCGACACGAACACGGCGACGCGATCCCTGTTGCGGAACAGCACGAACGGCAGGAGCGGGTTCTCGGCGCGGCGTTCGACCAGCAGGAACGCTCCGAGCAGCACAACACCGGCGGCGAGTGCCCCGATCACGGCGGGACTCCCCCACCCCAATCCGGGACCCTCGGTCAAGGCGAACACCAACCCGGCGCATCCCAGCGTCGCGAGAATGGCGCCGGGTACGTCGAGCGCGAGACGCTCGGCGACGGTCTCTCGCAGCGAGATCACCGCGAGCACCACGATGAGTACACCGATCGGCACGTTGATCAGGAAGATCCATCGCCACGACACCTGGGTGAGCGCGCCGCCGAGGATCAGACCCGCGATGGATCCGACGCCCGTCATCGCGGCGAACACTGCGATCGCCCGGTTGCGTGCAGGACCTGCCGCGAACGTCGTCGCCACCAGAGCAAGGGCGGTGGGTGACGCCACTGCTGCGCCCACTCCCTGGAGGGCGCGTGCGCCGATGAGCATCATGTCGTTGCTCGCGATGCCGCACAACAACGATGCGAACGTGAAGAGCCCGACACCTGCGATGAACATCTTCTTACGGCCGTAGCTGTCGCCGAGTCGCCCGCCGAGCAACATCAGGCCACCGAAGGCCAGTGCGTACGAGGTGAGAACCCAGTTGCGGCCGGAGTCGGACAGTCCGAGTTCGGCCTGCAACGGTGCGAGCGCGAGGTTCGCGACGGTTCCGTCGAGCACCACCATGAGCTGGAGCCCGCTCAGGACGAGCGTCGCGATGGCGACGGCGCGGGCGGTCATCTGTTTCGAGGTATCGGTCACGTCACGGACCTTCCGTCGTGAATCCGGCGACCGGACCTATCACGATGATCGCGGGTGGGCGGATGTCTTCCTCACGGACTCGTGCGGCGACGGTCGCGAGATCTGCGCGCAGTACCCGCTGATGTCGCAACGTCCCTTCCTGCACTACCGAGACCGGGGTGTCGGAAGGTCGCCCGCCCGAGATGAGAGCGTCGGCGAACTGTTCGATGCGCGCCACGGCCATCAGCAACACGAGGGTGCCCCGAAGTTTCGCGAGCGCCTCCCAGTCGGTCAGGGAATCGGGATGATCGGGCGCGACGTGACCGCTGACCACCACGAACTCGTGCGTGACCCCGCGGTGGGTGACGGGGATTCCTGCCGCGGACGGCACCGAGATCGCGCTGGTGATGCCCGGCACGACCGTCACCGGCACACCGGCCTCGGTGCAGGCTTCGAGTTCTTCGAAGCCGCGTCCGAACACGTACGGGTCGCCGCCCTTGAGCCTGACGACGAATTTCCCTGCCTTTGCGCGGTCGACGAGGATCTCGTTGATGGCCTGCTGCGCCATCGCCCTGCCGTACGGCAGCTTCGCGGCGTCGATCACCTCGACGTGCTGGGCGAGTTCGGCGAGAAGCGGTTGCGGCGCCAGATGGTCGGCGACCACCACATCTGCTTGCGAAAGCAGTCGACGGCCCCGGACGGTGATCAGATCCGGGTCGCCCGGTCCGCCACCTACCAGTGCGACACCGACCGGCTTGTTCCCGGTGTCGGAGATCTCGGAGGTGCCCGACCCGGAGAGCGCGTCGAGGATCGAGGTGCGGACCGCCGCGGAGCGCCGGTGGTCTCCACCTGCCAGCACGCCGACGGTCAGACCGTCGTGCCGTGCCGTCGCCGGTGTCACCGCGCTTCCCTCTCGGGCATTGTCGGCGCGCACGCAGAACACCCTGCGTCGTTCGGCTTCCGCGACGATCGCGGCATTGGTGCCGGGTTCGTCGGTGCACGCCATCGCGTACCAGGCGCCGTCGAGGTCGCCGTCGACGTAGTCACGGAGTTCGAGGGTGATCTGTCCTTTGGTCGCCATGCTTTCGATCACCGGTGTCGCAACGCGCGCCACCACGTGGATGTCTGCACCCGCCGAGGCGAGCAGTCCGATTCGGCGCTGTGCGACGGACCCGCCTCCCACCACGGCGACGCGGCGCCCGGACAGATTCAGGCCGACGAGGTAGTTCGTCTCGTCGGCGTTCTCGGTTGGCACCCGATGATCCCCACTTTCCGATCCGATGTGAACACAGGCCGGTCCGCTCCCACTGGGTGCGGACCGGCCTGTGACGATGTGTGCGAGTGTCAGACAGCGGCAGCCTCGACCGGTGCGGTCGGCACCGGATCGGATGCGACGTCGAGCTCGAGAGCCTTGGTGCTCCAGTCCCACACCTGTTCGAACAGTCCGGGCTTGTCCGACAGCTTGACGCCCAGCGACGGGACCATTTCCTGGAGCTTGGGCTGCCACCCCGCCCACTGCTGAGGGAAACACCGCTCGAGCACATCGAGCATCGCGGGGACGGCGGTGGACGCGCCTGGCGACGCACCGAGCAGACCTGCGATCGTTCCGTCGGCGGCGTTGACCACCGCGGTACCGAACTCGAGGACACCACCCGCGCCCTTGCGTCGGATGACCTGGACACGCTGACCGGCGACGATGAGTTCCCAGTCCTCGAGGCGTGCCTCGGGAGCGAACTCGGACAGCGTCACGATGCGGTCGGCGGGCGACTGGCTGAGCTCACCGACGAGGTACTTGACGAGGCCGAGCTCGGTCATGCCCACGCCGAGCATCGACATCAGGTTGTTCGGCTTGATCGACTTGGGCAGGTCCATCACGCCGCCCTCCTTGAGGAACTTCGGCGACCAGCCTGCATACGGACCGAAGAGCAGACCCTGCTTACCGTTGATGACGCGGGTGTCGAGGTGGGGCACCGACATGGGCGGTGCGCCGACAGCGGCCTTGCCGTAGACCTTGGCGCTGTGCTGAGCGATGACGTCGGGGTTGGTGCACCGCAGGAACGCACCCGACACGGGGAAGCCGCCGAAGCCCTTGGCCTCGGCGATCCCCGACTTCTGCAGCAGGTGGAGGGCACCGCCGCCGGCGCCCACGAACACGAACTTTGCGTGAACCTTGCGGGAGTCTCCGGTACGGCGGTTACGGACCTTGACGATCCAGCTGCCATCGGACTGCTTGGTGAGGTTGGTGACCTCGTGGCCGAAGAACACGGTGCCGCCGGACGCCGCGACGTTGTTGACGAGCTGCTTGGTGAGCGCACCGAAGTCGACGTCGGTGCCGGTCTCGGTCCAGTTCAGCGCAACCGGGTCGGAGAAGTCGCGGCCCTTGGCCATGAGCGGCAGGCGCTCGGAGAACCATTCGGGGCTCTCGGAGTACTCCATCCCGGCGAAGAGCGGGTGCCCGGCGAGGGCGTCGTAGCGGGCGCGCAGGTACTTCACGTCGTCGGCGCCGTGAACGAAGCCGACGTGTGGAATCGGGTTGATGAAGTTCTTCGGATCCGACAGGATTCCCTTGTCGATCGCGTAGGCCCAGAATTGGCGCGACACCTGGAACTGCTCGTTGACGTTGATCGCCTTGGTGATGTCGACCGAACCGTCGGGCTTCGCTGGGGTGTAGTTGAGCTCACAGAGCGCGGAATGCCCGGTGCCCGCATTGTTCCACGGGTCGCTGCTCTCCGCGGCGGCGGCGTCGAGCCGCTCGAACGCCGTGATCGACCACTCCGGCTGCAGCTGACGCAGCAACGCCCCGAGAGTCGCGCTCATGATGCCCGCGCCAACGAGCACTACATCGGTCTTCGCCTCTACGTTCTCTGACACTGGGAAATCGACTTCCTTGTCTGTTCGCACGCGCCGCCGCGGTGGTGGTCCGTCCGCGTGAGTGTCCCGTACACGGACATGGACGCTCTCGTACACCGAGCTACCACGATCGTGCAGACTGCGACGAACAGGTTACCCGGAGGTTGACCGGCATTTCATTCCACCCAATTGTGTACCCACTTCAGTCTGCCGCAGTCACCAATACAGTGTGATAGTGACAACTTGGCAGCCCGACATCCTCGGCGACGGATACCAGCAGCTCAGCTTACCGCTGGGCACGGACCCGGACGGTGAAGGACCTATCAGCGCGACCCTCGTTCGGTATCAACCGGACGACGTCGACCTCCCCGATCGTGCAGTCCTCTACGTCCATGGTTTCACCGACTACTTCTTCCAGCAGCACCTGGCCGAGCACTTCGCCGCGCAGGGCTACCGCTTCTACGCACTGGATCTGCGCAAGTGCGGCCGGTCGCGCGCACCCGAACACACCCCCCACTACGTCACCGACCTCGAGTTCTACGACTCCGAGCTCGATCAGGCGTTGCGGCTGGTGCGCAATGAGGTGAGCGAGGGCGTCCTGCTCGCCGCCCACTCGACCGGCGGTCTCGTGCTCCCCCTGTGGCTCGACCGTCTCCAGCGGCGCCCCGGCGGCACCCGCGGAGCGGGAGTGACCGGTCTGATCCTCAACAGCCCGTGGTTCGACCTGCAAGGACCGTCCTACCTGCGCAATGTCGGTACCGCTGCGATCGATATCCTCGGCCGGTTGTGCCCCAAGGAAGCGGTCCCCGGCCCGAAGCTCGACACCTACGGGACGAGTCTGCTCAACGGCGGCTGGACCTACGACCTCGACTGGAAGCCGACGACGGGGTTCCCTATCAGATTCGGGTGGATCCGCGCGGTGCGACAGGGACACGCGCAACTGCACCGTGGGCTCGACATCGGGGTGCCGTCACTGATCCTGCGTTCGGGGGAGAGCCGTTCGGCGCCGAAGTACGATCCGGCGATCGACACCGTCGATGCAGTTCTCGATGTCCGGCAGATCGCCCGGTGGGCGGGGTGTCTCGGCGACCGCACGACGATCGTGCCCATCGACGGTGCACGGCACGATGTGTTCCTTTCCACACCCGGCCCCTTGCGTGAGGCCTTTCGGGAATTGGACCTGTGGCTGGGATGGTTGGACGATCACAGAACCGGTGACGAGACCGCCGGCGCCCGGGCGGACGACGCCCGGCCACGAACCACGGGAGAGCATGCGTGACCCACTACGACCTCGCGATCATCGGTACCGGATCGGGTAACTCACTCATCGATGAGCGCTACGACGACAAGCGTGTCGCGATCCTCGAAGAGGGCACCTTCGGCGGTACGTGTCTCAACGTCGGGTGCATTCCGACCAAGATGTACGTCTATGCCGCCGAGGTCGCACGCACGATTCGCGCCGCAGGCAAGTACGGCGTCGATGCCTCCATCGATGGTGTGCGCTGGAGCGACATCGTCGACCGCGTCTTCGGACGCATCGATCCGATCGCTGCGGGCGGCGAACGCTACCGCCGCGAGGACTGCGACAACGTCACCGTGTACAGGGGGCATGCCCGGTTCGTCGGGGAGCGCACGATCGACACGGGCACCGGCGAGACCATCACCGCCGACCAGGTGGTTGTCGCGGCCGGCTCACGCGCAGCAGTCCCCGGACCCGTGCTCGACAGCGGCGTGCGCTATCACACGAGCGACGACATCATGCGTCTGCCGAAGCTCCCCGAGTCACTGGTGATTCTCGGTACCGGATTCATCGCCATGGAGTTCGCGCACGTGTTCTCCGCCTTGGGCACACGAGTGTCGGTGATCGCGCGCAGCGGCGCGCTGCTGCGTCACCTCGACACCGACGTCTCCGAGCGATTCACCACGCTCGCCCGCGAGAAGTGGGACGTGCACCTGTCCAATCCCGCGCGCGTGTTCCGGTCCGTCGGCGACGGCGTAGAGGTGGAACTCACCGACGGCACTGTCGTGGCCGGCGACGCGCTGCTCGTCGCAACCGGCCGCGACCCCAACGGCGATCTCCTCGATGCGGCGAAGGCCGGGATCGACCTCGACGACGAAGGGCGCATCGTCGTCGACGAGTTCCAGCGCACCACGGCGCGCGGCGTGTTCGCACTCGGTGACGTGTCGTCGTCGTACCAGCTCAAGCACGTCGCCAATCACGAGGCCCGGGTCGTACAGCACAACCTGCTCCGTGATGCGTGGAGCGGCACGTCGGAGCTGCGGCGTTCCGATCACCGGTTCGTGCCGTCCGCGGTGTTCACCGATCCGCAGATCGCGACGGTCGGACTGACGGAGGAGCAGGCCCGCGCAGCCGGGTATGGCATCTCGGTCAAGGTCCAGAACTACGGTGACGTCGCCTACGGCTGGGCGATGGAGGACACCGACGGCTTCTGCAAGCTGATCGCCGATCGGTCCACGGGTCTGTTGCTCGGTGCGCACATCATCGGGGCGCAGGCGTCGACCGTGATCCAGCCGCTGATCCAGGCGATGAGCTTCGGTCTCACCGCAGAGGAGATGGCCAACGGTCAGTACTGGATCCATCCGGCGCTGCCCGAGCTCGTGGAGAACGCTCTGCTCGGCCTCTGACACGATCCGCACACGGCGCCTCCCGGATCTTCGGATCCGGGAGGCGCCGTGCGTCTACCAGCTGCCGGTGCGGAGCACGATCGCCGATGCGAAATCTGCGGGCGCGTGCACCGGGATGTTCTCGACACCGTCGAGTTCGACCACTCGGAATTCACCGGTGACGTAGCGCATCGAGCCATCGGCTTCCGCTCGCCGAGCGGCGCTCCCGATCACGATGGTGGTCGGGACCTCCGCGGCAGGCGCCGATGCGTCGCGCACGGTGCCATCGGCAGTCGGGACGGCGGGGTGTCCGCGCTCGGCGACGACGAGACTGCCGAACCGTCCGAACCGCCCTGCCGCGACCGCCCATGCGAGTTCAGCACCGGCGCCACTGCCCACGAGATGCACCCACGGCAGAGTCAGGTCGTCGAGTATCGCGAACACGTCGGCGGGGACGAGACCGTCGATATTGTCGACGACGACTGTGCGAAGGTCCGAGTTGTGCAGTCGCTCGCACACGGTGTCGTATACGTCTGCGGACTCCCCTGCATCGGGAAGCAGCAGCACCGTGTGTCGACTGTCGGGGCCCCCGACATACACCCGAACGCTTCCCCCTGGGGCGCTCACAGTCCTGGTTTCCATGCGGGCAAACGCTACACGCCGGACCGTCGCACATCGGGCATTGCATCCCGTCCGTGGTGGTTCGACGGTGACTCCGTTCAGGAAACCTGCAAATGTGTGTCCTGAGTCGACGCCTTGCGGCGTCGACGTTGGCCCTCACCCGGGGGTGTGGGTCTTCCCGGGGCAGTACCCGTCGCCCGCGTAGTGCAGGTCTTACGTGGGTTTCCGTCGGGCTCGTTTTCCGTCGCCCCGCAACTCGGGGAGGACGCCTCTGCAAGTGCGGCGAGGTTGCGCGCCGCGTTGAGGTCACGATCGAGGCGTTGTCCGCATCCATCGCAGGTGAAGATGCGTTCGGACAGGCGCAGTTTGGTTTTCACCACGCCACACGCCGAGCACGTTTTGGAGCTGGGATACCAGCGGTCCGCGACCACGATGTCGGTCCCGTGCCAGTCGGCCTTGTATGTGAGCTGTCGTCGTAGCTCGGCCATGCCGACTCCGGCGATGTGCCGGGCCAACCGCCGGTTGCGGACCATCCCGGCCACGTTCAGGTCCTCGACCACGATGGTGGTGTGGCTGCGGACGAGGCGGGTCGAGAGCTTGTGCAGCCCGTCGGCCCGCGCGTTCGCCACGTACGTGTGCAGACGAGCTATCCGGGCCTGGGTCTGTCGCCACCGGTTCGACGGCTGCTGCCGGGCCCGCCGGTCCGGTCCTGTGCGCCGTGCGGCCTGGCGGCCGAGTCTGTGTAGTTCCTTCTGCGCCTGCTCGAGGTGACGCGGGTTCGGAACCACCTCCCCGGTCGAGAGGACCGCAAGCGACGCGACGCCCAGGTCCACACCCACCACCGACGGCGGTCCTGCCGGGTTCGGGGCGGTGCGTTCGACCTCGACGGAGAACGAGACGAACCAGCGACCCCTCTTGAACGACACTGTCGCCGAACGGATCCGAGCCGTCCCGGCCTCGATCCGGCGGGTGAGTTTCCGCGTCGACTCGTGGGTGCGGACCAGGCCGA